>JBFGFG010000275.1:0-4206 GCA_041579655.1 Nitriliruptoraceae bacterium | reverse complement strand
TGCACGCTCCCGCCCCGACACGCCGAGGGCCTCGAGCTCCTCGGCGTGTCGCAGGGCAGCGGCCACCGCGAAGCCCCCGGCCTCGCGCGACGCGCCGACGGGCAGGTCCTGCAGCTGACCCCGCTGCTGTACGCCGTGCTCGAGCAGGTGGACGGCCGGCGCGACGCCGACCAGATCGCCGGCGTGCTGTCCTCGCACGGCGTCGCCGAGCTCGACGGCGAGGACGTCGAGTACCTGATCGAGGAACGCCTCGGGCCCACCGGCGTCCTCGACACCGGTGACGCCACGGCGCCGATGCCGGTCGCCAACCCGCTGCTGGCGCTGCGCCTGCGCAAGGTCGTGACCTCACCGACGGTCACGCGCGCCCTGACCGCGCCGTTCGTGTGGCTGTTCCACCCCGTGGTGGTCGCCCTCGTGCTGGGCGCGTTCACCGTCTCGACGTGGTGGCTGACCACGCAGCAGGGGCTGGCCCAGTCCGCCCGCGAGGCGCTGTACGAGCCCGGCCTGCTGCTGGCGGTGTTCGTCGCCAGCCTCGCGTCCGCCGGCTTCCACGAGCTCGGCCACGCGGCGGCCTGCCGCTACGGCGGCGCTCGACCCGGCGCGATGGGCGTGGGGCTGTACCTGCTGTGGCCCGCGTTCTACACCGACGTCAGCGACGCGTACCGACTCGACCGCCGCGCCCGCCTGCGCGTGGACCTCGGCGGCCTGTACTTCAACGCCGTGGTGGCCGTGGCCACCGTCGGCCTGTGGGTCTGGACCCAGACCGACGCGGTGCTGCTGCTGTTCGCGGCGCAGCTGCTGCAGATGGGCCGCCAGCTGCTGCCGTTCCTGCGCTACGACGGCTACCACGTGCTGTCGGACCTCACCGGCGTGCCCGACCTGTTCACCCAGATGAAGCCGACGTTGCGCGGCCTGCGACCCGGCACCGATCCCGGCCCCCTGCGCCCCGCCGCGCGCTGGGCCGTCATCGTGTGGACGTTCGTGACCGTGCCGTTCCTCGGGATCGCGCTGCTCGGCATGGTGCTGATCACCCCCCGGCTCGTGGTCACCACCCTCGACTCCCTCGGCCTCCAGTGGGCGCAGCTGACCGCCGAGCTCGGCTCCGGTGCGCTGCTCGAGGGCGGCGCCAGGCTGCTGTCGATCGCCGCCCTGCTGCTGCCCCCGCTGAGCATCGGCTACCTGGTCCACCGGCTGGTCGCCCGCAGCGTGAGGCGGGTCTGGCGCGCCACCGATCAGCACCCTGCTCGCCGCGCCGCCGCCGTCACGCTGGCCGTCGTGCTGCTGGTGCTGCTCGGCTGGGCTGTCGGCCCGCCGTCGAGCTGGCGCCCCGTGACGACCGAGGAGCGCTGGACCGTCGACGAGATCGCTGCGCGCAGCGTCCAGGAGATCCTCGCCGCCGCGCACCTCGAGCCCTGGCCCGCCACCGCCGCCGCCGTCGTGGCGCCTGCGACGCCGGACCGCGAGGCCGCAGAGCTGGCCGTGGCCACCGGCGCCGGGGACGATGGCGGCGATGTCGTGCTGCAGCCCGCGCCCCTCCCCGCTCCCACCTTCGCGGTCCCGCTCGCGACGGACGAGACCGAGCAGGCCCCGACCGCCGTCACCGGACCGACCGCCGTCGAGCCCAGCACCGACGCACCCGCGGCCCCGCGGACCGGCGATCCCGTGCCGGAGCCGACCGACGAGGGCGAGCAGGCCGTCGTCACGCCCACGGTCTCCCGCAGCCGCGTGACGGCGCTGCCCGACCCGTGGCCGTTCCCGTTCAACCGGCCACCCGCGGAGCGGCCGCAGGACAACCACGCGGTGAGCGCGGTCGCCACCGACCTCACCGAGATGCACGCCTGGGCCACCGAGCTCGTCGTCGTGCAGCCCGACGCGACGGACCGCATCGACCACCGCAACCAGGCCTTCGCCGTGGCGTCGTGCGTCGACTGCGCAGCACGCTCCGCGGCGCTGCAGGTCGTGCTGCTGGTCGGGGACGAGCACCGCGTCATCATCCCCCAGAACCTCGCCGTGGCGGTGAACGAGGGCTGCGAGCGCTGCGACAGCGTGGCGGTGGCCAGCCAGCTGCTGGTGAGCGTGACCGCGTCGCCGGACGCGGGCGTGCTCGGCGAGATCGAGGCCGTGCTCGCAAGGCTCGACCCGCTGGGTGCGCGCCTCGGCGAGGTGACCGCCGCCGAGCTGCGCGACGCGTTCTCGGACGCACAGCGCTCCGTGCTTCGGATCCTCGTCGCCGCCGACCCGGAGGCCGGGGTGACGCCGACCTTCGAGCAGGACATCGACGTCGTCGAGGAGATCGCCACCGACGCTCCGCTCGAGGCGGACGCCGACGCGGAGCTGACGACGCCGCTCGTCGAGGACGAGGGCGATGCGCAGGCCACGGACCCGACGGAGCCTGCTCCGGCCGATCCCGCGCCGACCGGTGCGGACACCGCGGCGCTGGAGGCAGCCCTCGAGCCGAAGCCGGTCGACGTCCCCGAGGAGCCGGCACAGGACCCCGCAGGTGACGACCCGGACCAGCAACCGACGCCGCAGGCCCCGCCCGTGGCGACCGAACCCGACGCGGCCGACGCCGTGGCGACCGAGCCCGAGCAGCCCGTCGTCGAGGAGGCGCAGGCCCCGGACGCACCGACGGGCCCCTGACAGAGGGTGGCTCAGCCGTCGCCGGTGAGCCGGGCACGGCGGTCGCCGGCGTCGTCCACGACGGTGTCGAACGCGTCGCGGTAGCCCGCGATCACCGCGGCGGCAGCCGCAGCCTCGGGCGCGGCGGCGTCCACCGCGGCCGCGCTGCTGTCGGCTGCGGCCACCTGCCCGCCGGCTCGGGCCACCTCGTCGCCGGACGCGTCGGCCGCCGCGCCGGTGGTCGCTGCCTCCACCGCGAGGAAGCGGCTGGTGCGCACGAGCAGCTCGGTGGTCTGCGCCGCGAGCCCCGCCGTCCCCGGGTCGTCGACCGCGTCCAGCGCCAGCACCGCCTTCGCGATCGCTGTGAACACGGTGTCGTCCAGCGGCCGGCCGTCGCGCCAGCGCACGGGGTCCACGGCGTTGCTGACCTGGTGGATCACCGCGTCGAGGTCCGCGGCGTCGGCCGGATCGGCGATCGTGGTGCGGGCCGCGGCCAGCCGGGAGCGGACGCTGCGCAGCACGGAGCGACCGTCGAGCACCGTGGCCAGCGTCGCCTCGGACGGCGAGTGCGTCCCGTCGGCGCCGTCGTACGCGACGGTGACGCTCCAGCGACCGGCCGGCAGCAGCAGCGTGCCCGGCCGCACCGAGCCGTCGGCTGCGGTGACCCTTTCGAGCACCACCGGCTCGGCGCCGTCCTGCACCAGCCGCACGGTCACGGCACGACCGGGCAGCGGACGGCCCTGCACGTCCAGCAGCCTCGCGAGCACGCGCGGCTCGACGCCGCTCGCCCACGACGGCGCCGACGGCCGAAGCTCGTCCAGCGTCACCCGGCTGGTGGTGCGGGCCACGTCGAGGACCAGCGTCGCGTCCGTCGCCGCGTGGGCAGCGGTGCCGACGAACCCGACGCGGACCTCGAGCTGACCCTCACGGGCAGGGGTCACCGGGACCCGGACCGTGCCGTCGGCGTCGGATGTCGCGAACACGACACGCCGGCCCGCTCCGACCCGCAGCCGCACGCCTCGCACCGGGTCGCCGTCCGCGGTGAGCCGCGCCGTGACGGTCGCCGGGCTCCCCGCCTCCAACGACGAAGGCGCGTCCAGCGTCAGACGCGTCGGAGCAGCCACAACCTCGATCGCGGACCGGGCGTCGGCGGCCTGGTGATCCTCGTCGCCGGCGAAGGTGGCCGTCACCGGCACGCCGCCGTCACGCGGCCGCAGCCCCGACGCGATGACGGTCGCGACGCCACCACGGTTGGTCCGCACGGTGCGCGCGACCCCGTCGACCGTGATCTCCAGCGGTACGCCGACCACCCGCCCGACGGCGGTGTCGAGCCGGGCCGTGATCACCGCCGGGGAACCGAACACCTTCGAGGTGGGCGCGCGCAGCATGATCTCGGTCGGGGCCGGGTCACGGACACCGACCGCGACGCCCGCGGTGTGCGTCGCCGTCGCCGGGTAGATGCCGCGCACCGGACCACCCGGCGCGGTGAACGCCGTGACCGGCGCGGTGATCACCCCGCTCGGCGAGGTGATCACCGCCAGCTTCTGGCCGTCCGCGCCGGTGAGGCGCACGGTCTGCTCGCCCATC
>JBFGFG010000274.1:0-4214 GCA_041579655.1 Nitriliruptoraceae bacterium | reverse complement strand
TCGAGCAGCGCTGGATCGCGGAGCTCGCAGGGTGATCGAGCCGGCCGACGGCGACGGCGGGGGCGCCACCGGCGTCACGCTGTCGCTGCGTGGCGTGGACGCCGCACCCGGCGGCGTCGAGGTGCTTCGGGACGTCGACCTTGAGCTCGCGGCCGGCAGCGCGACGACGCTGATCGGTCCCTCCGGCGCCGGCAAGACCACGCTGCTGCGGGTCATCGCCGGTCTGACCCCGACCACCGGCGGCGTCGTGCTGATCGACGGCCAGGACGTGACCGGACTACCCGCGCACCAGCGACGCATCGGCGTGGTGTTCCAGGAGCCACGGCTGTTCCCGCACCTCAGCGTCGGCGACAACGTCGCGTTCGGGCTCGAGACCGCAGGCGTCGAGCGCAGCACGCGACGGGCCCGCGCAGCGCAGATGCTCGCGCGCGTCGGGCTCGACGGGATGGCCGAGCGCGTCGTGACCGGGCTCTCCGGCGGCGAGCAGCAGCGGGTCAACCTCGCCCGCGCGCTCGCGATCGAGCCCGCCGTCCTGCTGCTGGACGAGCCGATGGCGGCCGTGGACCCCGAGCGACGCACCGAGCTGCGCGCCCTGATCGCCGAGCTGACGGCCGGCCCCACCGTGCTGCACGTGACCCACGACCGTGCCGAGGCCGCCGAGCTCGGCGACCGGGTGGCGGTGCTCATCGACGGCACCGTCGTGCAGCACGCGTCGCCCCGCGACGTGTTCGAGCGTCCGGCCACCCTCGACGTGGCCGGGCTCGTCGGCGCTGACACGGTGCTGCGGGGCGAGGTCCGCGACGGTCGTCTCGTGCTCGGCGACGGTTCGCTGCCGGTGTCGGGGCCCGACGGTCCCGGCATCATCACCGTCCGCCCGGAGCACGTGACCCTCGGCGGAGAGCTGCACGGCGTCGTGCGCTCCGCCACCTACCAGGGCACCGCGACCCGGCTGGTGGCGGCCCTCCCCGACGGTCAGACGGTCACCGCCGACGTGCCCGTCGAGGACGCGCCGCGCGCCGGTGACACGGTCGCGCTCACGCTCCGCTCGCCGTGGCGTCTCCCGACCAGCTGACGGCTCCTCAGGCCTCCCGAGAGATCCCTCCCACCCCAGGACCCACCGTGGCACGCAACGCTCCGACCGACCTCCCGCAGGACCTCGTCGTGCTCGGTGGCGGCACCGCCGGGCTCGTCTCCGCCGTCGGCGCGGCCGGCATCGGCGCGCGGGTCACGCTCGTGGAGGAGGACCGCACCGGCGGTGACTGCCTGTGGACCGGCTGCGTGCCGTCCAAGGCGCTGCTGTCGGCCGCCCGCGTCGTGCACGCGGCCCGCACCGCCGACCGCTTCGGGCTCGGCACCGCCGAGCTCACCGTCGACCTCGGCGCGGTGATGGACGCGGTGCGCGTGGCGCAGGACACCATCGCGCCGCACGACTCGCCCGAGCGCCTGCGCGGCGAGGGTGTCACCGTGCTCGCCGGGCGGGCACGTCTCGCCGGCCCCGGGCTGGTGCACGTCGACCTCGCCGACGGTGGCACCACGACGCTGCGGACCCGCACAGCGCTGATCGCGACCGGCTCCAGGCCCGTGCTGCCGCCGGTGGACGGCCTCGCCGACTGCGAGCCGCTGACGTCGGACACGGTGTGGGCTCTGCGCACCCTGCCGCGCCGGTTGGTCGTGCTCGGTGGTGGCCCGATCGGCTGCGAGCTCGGGCAGGCGTTCGCGCGGCTCGGCAGCGAGGTGACCATCGTGGAGATGGAGGGCTCGCTGGTCCCACGGGAGGAGCCGGAGGCGGCCGCGGTGCTGCTCGAGGTGCTGCGCGAGGAGGGCGTCCAGGTGCGCGTCGGCACCAAGGCCGTGCGCGTCGAGGAGACGGCCAGCGGCAAGGTGCTCACCATCGAGACCACCGATGACCGCCACCAGACCACCCGCATCCCGTTCGACGAGATCCTCGTCGCCGCCGGCCGGCGCCCCAGCACGGCCGGCCTCGGGCTCGAGGCGGCCGGCGTGGCGCTGACGCCCCGCGGTCACGTCGAGGTCGACGACACGATGCGCACCAGCGCCCGCTGGGTGTTCGCCGCAGGAGACGTCAACGGGCTGCTGCCGTTCACGCACGCCGCCGGGGCGCAGGCCGGGCTCGTGGTCACCAACGCGCTGTTCGGTCTGAAGCGTCGCTTCGACGCCGAGCGCATCCCGTGGGCGACGTTCACCGAGCCAGAGATCGGACGCATCGGCCTGACCGAGGCCGAGGCGGTCGCACGGCACGGCGCGCAGGACGTCGAGGTGGCGACGTTCCCGATGGCACGCCTCGACCGCGCGATCGCCGCCAAGGCGCCGCACGGCGTGGTGAAGTTGGTCGCCGGCCCCAAGGACCGGCTCGTCGGCGCGACCATCGTCGGCGAGAGCGGCGGCGACGTCATCGCGACCGTCACGGCGTGGCTCACGCAGGGCGCGACGCTGTCCGACGTCGGTCAGACCACGATGGCCTACCCGACCTTCGCCGAGGGCCCCGGCAAGGCAGCGGGCGAGGTGCTGCGCGACCGGTTCCTGTCGCCACGCACGCGACGGATCGCGAAGCCGGTGCTGTCCACCAGCCGCATGGTGCGCAGGCCGTGGCGCTCGTCAGCCGGCTGAACGAGGGCGTCACCGAGACCGAGCGCGTCGAGCAGCCGCAGCGTGCCCGCCACGGTCTGCTCGTCGGTCATGTCCTGCATCTGCTGCTCCGGTGTGTGCCCGTACAACGCCCTGCGTGGCCAGCAATGTTCCATCCCCCATCGACCGAGTCAGCAGACACGTACATCTGTTCGTCGAACGTGCGTTCGACGAACAGATGCGGCCGGTCAGTCACGCAGGACGCGCACCCCGAACGCCACGCGCTGGACCACGGTGATCGCGACCATGCCGGTGAACACCCACACCAGCTCGTCGAGCCAGACGACCGCGACCGCACCGGTCAGCGCCATGAGCCCGTGGGCGGTGATGGTCTCCACGCCCTCGGTCAGGCCGCGGACGAACTGCAGCGACCGCTCCCCCTCGACCACCTGACGCGCCCGCTTCTCGGCCAGCGACGAGATCGCGAGGAACACCGACCCGTTGAGGTAGTACGCCAGCAGCAGCGCCGCGCACGCCAGCCGTGCTGCCGGCGCACCGACGGCCACGCCCAGCACGAACGCTCCGTACGCGGCGAAGTCGGCCATGATGTCGAGGAAGCCCCCGAGCTCGGACTCGGTGCCCTGCATGCGGGCGAGCACACCGTCCATCCCGTCCGGGATGCGTGACACCAGCCACAACCCCAGCGCCAGCAGCCACGAACCCCGTGCGGCGGCGACCGCGCTGCCGAGCGCCAGCAGCAGGCCGAGGAGCGTGAGGTGACCGGGACGCAGCCCCATCGAGTCCGCGCCCCGCGCCATCCAGGCCAGCCACGGGCGCAGTTCCCGTCGCGCTGCCTCGTCCATCACCACGGTGCACACTCCCGACGTGGCCGCAAGCATGACAGACGACCGACCGCCGGGAGGGCAGGGTGAACGAGCGGAGCTGGCGCGGCCCTGCGCCGGCGCTCGTGGTGGTGCTGCTGCTGTTCGGCGGCGCGCTGCTCGGCGCGCTGCGCACCTCGGTCGCGCCGCTGCCCGGCCGCGCTGCCGACCTCGCCGCGTGGCACCGGGTGCTCGCCGACCCGCGCTTCATCGACGCCGCCGTGTTCACGGTGGTGCTGGCGCTGGTCGCGACCGTGATCTCGGCGCTGCTGGCGCTGCCGTTGGCGGCCGTCATCCGCACCCGTCGCACGGTCCAGGCGCTGGTCACGTTGCCGGTGCTGGCGCCGCACCTGCTCGTCGCCGTGCTCGCGGCGCTGTGGCTCGGGCCGGGCGGGCTCGCCGACCGGATCGTGGGCGAGCTGCCGGTGCTGGTGCGCGACCCCCTCGGCATCGGCATCGTGCTGGTGTACGTGGTGAAGGAGGTGCCGTTCCTCGCGCTGCTGCTGGTGGCGGTGTGGGACGACGGCGTCGTGAAGCGCGAGGAGGTGGCCGCGACCCTCGGCGTGACGCCGCTTCGGCGGCTGCGGCTGGTGGTGTGGCCGGCGGTGCGCGCGCCGCTGGTGCTCGGCTCGACGGTGGTGGCGGCGTTCGTGCTCGGCTCGCTGCAGATCCCGTCGGTGGTCGGACCGACGAGCCCGCTGACCCTGCCCGCGTACGCGCTTGAGGCCACGCGCGTGCGCGGTCTCG
>JBFGFG010000273.1:0-4249 GCA_041579655.1 Nitriliruptoraceae bacterium | reverse complement strand
TCGGGGCGTGCCGAGCTCGGCACGCCCCGACCGGACTCAGATGCGGCCGGGGAGCACGCAGATGCCGCCAGCGTTCCACGCCGGTCGTGCGGGGCGCGCCGGCAGCACGGTCGGGATCAGCTGCGCGGTGCGGTCGACGCGGGGGGCAGCGAGCGCCGAGCGGGTGCTCACACCGGTCGCGGCCGGCTTGGCCGTGCCAGCGGCCTCGGCCTCGCGCAGCACCGGGATGTCGAGCACCTCGAAGCCGCGGGCCATGTCACCGATCACGACGTGTCCGCCGAAGTAGTGCGCGGTGTACATCACCGACTCCTCGGTGGGCTTGTACGACGCGACGAGCTTCGGGCTGAGCGGGTCGGTGATGTCGTGGGCGGTCATGCCGCCGGCGAACCACGAGGACACCACGATGTTGGTGTTGGGCACGAAGTTGTAGTTGTGCGCGGCACACCACGACGTGACCCATCCCTGGTAGTTGCCGGGCGGACCGCTCTTGGCGGGCGGCGAGATCTTGCCGGCGAGCACCGGCAGCGACGGCGTGGTGATGTCGTAGATCCACAGCGAGCCGTACAGGTCTGCGGCGGAGCTCTGGCAGGTGTGGAAGCCGAACGCCTCGTCGTTGATCAGCAGCTTGGTGCCGTCGGGGCTGATCACGGCGTTGTGGGCGAACTGGATCGCGGGGTTGACGATGGTGTTGACCACCACCGGCTTGGTGATGTTCGCGCCACGGATGTCCCAGACCTGGACCTCGGCGAGGCCCGCGCAGTAGGCGTAGTTGCCGTCGGCGGTGAAGCCGAGGTCGTGGCAGCCGGTGGCGTTGTGCTGGAAGCTCGACACGCGCTTGAGGTCGCGCGGGTTGGACGCGTCGATGATCGCGGTCGGGCTGACCTGGCGGTCACCGCTGGTGCGCGTGCCGTTGGCGAGACCGCCGGGCAGCACGAAGATGTAGGGGCGCGTCGGGTGCGGCATCGCCGTGTGGGCCGAGGAGTGGCCGACCGCGTCGAGGATGACCGGCTTGGTCGGGTCGGACACGTCCACCACGGCCAGGCCGTTCAGCGCGCCGTACCCAGCAACCTTCTCGCTGGCGGGGTCGAACTGGATGGTGTTCTTCGTGCACAGGTTGCCGTGGTGCGCCATCAGCACGTACTCGCCGCCGAACACGGCCGGGTCCATGGTGCGCACGTAGTTGTCCGTGCCCGGGCAGTTGAGGTAGCTGACCTCCGAGAACTGCTTGGTGTCCTTGTCACCGACCATGTCGTACACGCGCATGCCGCCCTGCTGACCCTCGGCGACGTTGACGCGGTTGTACTTGCCGTTCATCTGCCCCACGTAGGCGTAGCGGCCGTCGAAGTCGATCTCGGTCGCGCCGGTGAACGCGGTGCTCGCGACGACGGTGCCCTGACCGACCGTGAGGGCGTTGGGGGCCTCGGCCGCCGCGGTGGACGAGGCGGCCAGCAGCAGGGCAGCGATGGCTGCGCGGACGGAACGGCTTCGCATGGGTGGTGTCTCCGCGGAGGTGAGGATCTGATCCCTACGTCTTCGCCGTCAGCGCTCGCGCCCCCTGTCCCGGCGCACGCCTCGCCCGCGATGTGCGCCTGTGCGCACGAAGGCACCCACCGCACGGCGCTGTGCGCTCACGCGCGGGTGGCCGGCTCGGCCCTAGAGTCCGCCGCACGACCGGAGCGGAGCCGACGGCGATGCACGAACCCATCGAGGAGCGGGGCTGGGTGTCGCATCCCGAGCTCGCCGAGGAGCGCGTCCGCGAGGCCACGGGCCATGGCTGGGACGAGTGGTGCGAGCTGATCGAGGCGTGGCCCGGGTCGTCCGACGGCCACGCGGCCGTGGCAGCGTGGCTCCACGCCGAGCACGGTGTGGACCCGTGGTGGGCGCAGGGCGTCACCGTCGGCTGGGAGCGCATCACGGGCCGGCGTCAGCCCGGCCAGATGGCGGACGGCACGTTCACGGCGAACGCGTCACGCCGCGTCGAGGTGGACGCCCCGACGCTGCGCGCTGCGCTGCTCGACGACGCGGCTCGGACGCGGCTGCTGGGGGGCGTCGCCTCGACGCTGCGCTCCCGCGCGACCAGCACGTCCCTGCGCTTCGGGCTCGAGGTCGGCGTCGCGCTGATCGCGATGGACCCGCTGCCGGACGGGCGAACCGCCGTGACGGTCGCTCACGAGAAGCTGCCCTCAGCTGCGGAGGTCGCGACCGCGAAGGCGTTCTGGGCCGGCTGGCTCGCGTCGCTGCCCGGTGGCCTCGGCGACGGCTGAGCGGCTCCTCACTCCAGGAAGTCGACCCACAGCCCGAGCAGCGCGACCGCGATCAGCAGCACGCCGCTGGCCCGGTTGATGGTGGTGTGGTGGCGACCGAGGAAGCGCGTGAAGCGCTGCTGCTGGGTCCCGGCGATGAACGGGAGCACCACCAGCGGCCAGCCGAACCCGAGCCCGAACGAGAGGAAGTACGCGAGCTGCGAGGTGAGCTCGCCCGTGCCGCCGACCCCGCCGAGCACGAACGCGCTGAGGATCACCGGGCCGGTGCACGGCAGCGTCATCGGCGCCAACGCGGCGCCGTACGCGAACGCGCTGGCGACCGGCGAGCGTAGGACCGGGGCCTGCCCGGTGCCGATGCGCTCCAGCGGGTTGCGGTCCAGCACCATCAGCACGCCGAGCACGATCACCAGCCCGAACGCCACCGGCAGCACGAACGGCAGCACGTCCGAGAACGCCCGGTTGGCGGCGTACAGCACGCCGCCGAACGCGATCATCGTCGTCAGCACGCCGCCGAGCACGACCGCGCCGAGCCAGCGCAGGCTGCGCTCGTCACCGACGTGGTCGCTCTGCGAGGCGAGCAGCGCGAACAGCCCCGGGTACAGCGGCAGCAGACAGACGTTGCCGAGGATCGCTGCGTTGCCGAGCAGGAAGGCCTCGAGCAGGTCGCGCACCTCAGGCGCCGAGCTGGCTGAGGATCTCCTCGACGCTCTCGGGCCCGGTGGTCATCGCCGAGAGCGTGCCGTCGGCGGCCACGGTGAACTTCGGGGTGGACGGCGCGTTGAGCACCTTGCTGCCGAACTCCTCGTCGAGCGCGGCGAGCGCCTCGGGCTCGAGCACGCCGAAGCGGATGTCGGTGAAGCCGTGCTGCTGCGCGTACGCCTCGAGCTCGGCCGGGTCCAGCGAGGTCTCGATGGACAGGGCGAGGAACACCGCGCCGTCGCCCGCCTGCGCGGCAGCGACCTGGGTGTCCTCGAGCTGGCGACGGCAGCTGGAGCACCACGTCGCGAAGGTCTCCACGAACACCTGCTGGCCGGCGAAGTCGCCGATCGTGAACGTGGATCCGTCCGGCGCGGTCGCGACGCCGAGGCTGACAGCGCTGGCCACGGTCGTGCCCTCACCGGTGCTCTGGGCCGTGCCGTCGCTGGCGTCACCCAGCTCGGCGGCGTCCGGGGAGAGCTCGCTCGTGGCCCCGACCTCGGCGCCGTCGGACCCGACGGTGGTGCTGTCCGCGGCGCAGGCGGACAGCAGCAGGGCGGGCACCGCGAGCAGGGCGGCGGTGCGGCGGGGGAGGGTGCGGGTCAGCAAGGGCGGTCCAGCGGTCGGGGGCGGTCGGGGGTGGTCGTGGAGTTGAACGCCACCCTGCCGGCGCTCGTTCCGGCGGGGGTGAACTCCGGATGAACCCCGCGCCGACCTCCGAGAACACTGACAACGCGCATCGGGGTGCGCGCAGCGTGCGGGCACGTACACTCGTTCGCGTACGGCGGCTTTCGCGCTGCCGTCACTCACGTCACTGGCGCCCTTCGCCAGCTCCCCACGCTCTGCCGTGCTGACGTGCGTGCCTGACACGCACGAACCTCCCGTCGCCGCACCTCAGGTGCAGGCGAGCGCACCGGCTCGTGCCAGGCCACCGACAGAGTGTCGGTCGGCCACCGACGCGCCTGCATGGCGCCATGGAGCCCCCGTGACCAGCACCACCACCGCCGAGAAGTCGTTCCGCGACCTCGGTGTCGCCAAGAAGCTCAACGAGGTCCTGCACCGCAACGGCATGACCTCGCCGTTCCCCATCCAGACGCAGTCGCTGCCGGCGACGCTCGACGGTCGTGACCTCTGCGGTCGCGCCCCGACGGGCTCCGGCAAGACGCTCGCGTTCTCGATTCCCGTGGTCGAGCGCGCGCTTCACGCGGTACTGGTCATCGCAGCACGGCTATTGGGCGGCGTGCAGAACCCTGATCAGTTCACACCGGATATCAGCGGCGTGCAAAGGC
>JBFGFG010000272.1:0-4276 GCA_041579655.1 Nitriliruptoraceae bacterium | reverse complement strand
CGGCTCCGGCTCCGCGACCGGCGCCGGCCCCTCGGCGTGTGGCACCTGCGGCGGCCGTGGAGCCGTCCAGCGGGTGGTGCGCACCGCCTTCGGGCAGATGTCCACGACCCAGGGCTGCCCGAGCTGCGCGGGGACCGGCCGCACCGTGACCGACCCGTGCAACGGCTGTGGCGGCGAGGGCCGACGTGTGACCAGCCGCACGATGACCGTCGAGATCCCGTCCGGCGTCGAGCACGGCACGCGGCTGCGCGTGCCGGGTGCCGGCGAGGCGGGACGCAACGGCGCGACGCCCGGCGACCTGCTCGTCGAGGTGCGCATCGCGCCGCACGCGGTGTACGAGCGTGACGGCCGCGACCTGTGGGCGGACCTCTCGGTCCCGTTCAGCCGCGCCGCGCTCGGTGGTCGTGTCCCGGTGCCGACGATCGACGGCAGCGACGCCGACGTCGAGGTCCCGGCCGGCAGCCAGCCCGGTGACGTGCTCACGCTGCGCCGGCTCGGTCTGCCCGGGCGTGGCGGCCGCGCCCGCGGCGACGTGCGGCTGCGGCTGCGTGTCGAGGTCCCGCGTTCGCTGGACGCCGAGGAGCGCGAGCTGCTCGAGCGCTTCGCCGAGCTCCGCGGTGAGATCCACGAGCACAAGGGGCTCGTCGAGCGCCTGCGTGACGCCCTGCGGGGCTGAGGTGCGCACGCCGTTCGTCGTGCTCGACGGCTCGTTGGTCGGCGCGTGCCCGGGGGATCGCATCGCGCTGCGCGAGGACCAGCGCCATCACCTCACCAAGGTGCTGCGTCGCCAGGACGGTGACGCGGTCGAGGTGACGGACGGTGCCGGCCTCTCGGCGGACGCCGAGCTGACCTCCGCCGGCGTGCTGCTGACCTGCTCGCCACGCTCCGTGGCTGCTGTCCTGCCAGCGGTCACGGTGGTGCACGCGCTTCCGAAGGGGCGGGCGATGGACGACGTCGTGCGCACGCTCGTCGAGCTCGGCGTGTCGCACGTCGATCCGGTGCTGACCGCGCGCACCGAATCACGCCCCAGCGGGGCGAAGGCGCTCTCCGTGGCGCAGCGGCTCCGTTCCGTGGCGGTGAACGCAGCCCAACAGGCGCGCAGCGCACACCTCTGCGGCATCTCGGACATCAGCGCGCTCGATGTCACGCAACGTGAGGGTTCCGACCACCGTCTGCGGCTCGTGGCGCACCCCGGCGCATCCGTGGGGATCGCCGCTGCTGTGGCCGCAGCGCCGGCCGTGGAGCACGTGAGCGTGCTCATCGGCCCGGAAGGCGGCCTCACCGACCAGGAGGTCGAGGCGCTGGTCGAGGCGGGCTGGGTGGCCGTGCGGGCCGGAACGACGGTGTTACGGACAGTGAACGCCGGGGCGGTGCTGACGGCCGCGGTGATGGCGCTCACGGGCCGGTTCGACGCAGGGTCGTGACGAGTCGCCCGGTTCGGGCCATTGGCTCCCCAACCGCAGACCGTGCTCATGTACGGTTCGGACATCGACCGGACGTACCGCTCGACACCCCGGAGGATGCACATGGAGGCCGGCATGGACAGCACCAAGCCATCCGAGACCACCACGACCATCGACGTAGCGGCTGCTGAGGCAGCCGACCACTACGCGATCGAGCTCGGGGAGCGTCTCCGCAACGTCCGTCAGCAGCAGCAGCTCTCGCTGCACGACGTCGAGGCGCGCTCCGACGGCGAGCTGAAGGCCTCCGTCGTCGGCGCCTACGAGCGCGGCGAGCGGGCCGTCTCGGTCGCCCGTCTGCGCACGCTGGCCGAGTTCTACCGCGTGCCCGTGAGCAGCCTGCTGCCCAGCACGAGCGGTGGCGCCACGGCCACCACGGCCCGCCGCACCGGCGAGACCCTGATCCTGGACCTCACCGCCCTCGAGCACCCCCGCATGGAGCTCCAGGCCCGCGAGATCATCGAGCGCTACGTCGGTGCCATCCAGGCCCAGCGCGGCGACTACAACGGTCGTGTGCTGACCGTGCGCGCCAGCGACGTCCGCGCGCTGGCCGCGGTGCTCGACCGTGACGTGCCCGAGTTCCGTGAGCACCTCCTCGAGGTCGGCGTGGCCCGCACCCGCTGACGTAGGCTGGGGCCCCGAGCCCCGTCGAACAGGCCGCTCCACCAGTGACGACAAGCACATCCACCGCCACCAACCGTGTGCGTGTTCCCGGCGAGCAGTCGATGGTCGCCCTCCTCGGTGCCGGTGACGAGCTGCTGCGCCTGATCGAGGACGCCCTCGACGCCGAGCTGCACGTGCGCGGCAACGAGATCACGATCTCGGGCGCGCAGCCAGAGGTCGACGAGGCCAGCCAGCTGTTCGAGGAGCTCATCGCGCTCCTCGGTCGCGGGCAGACGCTCGACCGGCAGGTGATCCGCCAGACGCTGCGCATGGTCCGCGACTCCGGCCCCGAGCGCGCCAGCGCCGTGCTCTCCGAGGCGCTGCTGACGCACCGCGGACGCACGATCCGGGCCAAGAGCCTCGGGCAGAAGCGCTACCTCGACCTGATCAAGCAGAACACGGTCACGTTCGGCATCGGCCCCGCGGGCACCGGCAAGACCTACCTCGCGATGGGTGCGGCCGTGCAGGCGCTGCGCACGAAGCAGGTCAACCGGCTGATCCTCACGCGGCCGGCCGTCGAGGCCGGCGAGCGGCTCGGCTTCCTGCCCGGGACGCTGCACGAGAAGATCGACCCGTACCTCAAGCCGCTGTGGGACGCCCTGCACGACATGATGGAGGCCGACGAGATGCTCGGCCTGCTCGACAAGGGCATCATCGAGGTCGCGCCGCTGGCGTACAAGCGTGGTCGCACGCTCAACGACTCCTTCATCGTGCTGGACGAGGCGCAGAACACCACGCCCGAGCAGATGAAGATGTTCCTCACGCGCATCGGCTTCGGCTCCAAGGCCGTCGTGACGGGTGACGTCAGCCAGGTCGACCTCCCCGGCGGCAACCGGTCCGGCCTGCGTGTGATCCAGGGGATCCTGGGCGAGATCGAGGGTGTCGCGTTCGCGCACCTGAAGTCCGGCGACGTCGTGCGCCACCACATCGTGCAGAAGATCGTCGAGGCCTACGAGGTGCACGAGGAGGCGCGCGACGCCGCCCTCGCCGCCAAGGAGGCGCTGGGCTGATGGCGGTGTTCCTCGCAGACGAGCAGCAGGACCTCGAGGTCGACGGTGAGGACCTGCTCGCCGTGGCCCGCCACGTCATCGCCGAGCGGCGCGTGCCGGAGGAGATGGAGCTCGCGCTGCTGCTGGTGGACGTGACCACGATCGCGGACCTCAACGCCGAGCATCTCGGCAAGGAGGGCCCGACCGACGTGCTCGCCTTCCCGATCGACGAGCCGGGGGAGTCCCTGCCGGGCGTGCCCTCGGTGCTCGGTGACGTCGTGCTGTGCCCGGTCGTCGCGGCGGAGCAGGCTGGTGGCCTCGGTCGCACCACGCACCAGGAGCTGCAGCTGCTGACCGTGCACGGGATCCTGCACCTGCTGGGCATGGACCACGCCACGCCGGAGGAGGAGGCCGAGATGTTCGGCCTCACCGACGTGCTGCTCGCGTCCTACGCCGCCAGCGGTGGTGCGCCGGCATGACCGGCTGGTGGGTCGCTGCCGTCGTGCTGCTGGCCGGCACCGCGTGGCTCGCAGCCTGCGAGACCGTCACGGACCGGCTGCCGCTGGTGCGTGCGCTGCGCCTGGCTGAGGACGGCGGCAAGGGCAGCGAGGCGCTGCTGTGGTTGACCGAGCACCGCACCACCGCGCGCAACGCGATCCTGCTCGGCACGATCGTGGCCCGGACCGGCTTCGTGGTCGCCAGCTACGTGCTGGGCGGCGTCGTCGGTGCCGCGGTGTCCGTGCTGCTGTCGATGGTGGTGGGCGAGGTCGCGCCACGCACCTGGACGCTGCGACACCTCGAGGCGATGGGTCTGCGGATGGCGCCCGGCCTGCGCATCCTCGTGCGCGGCATCAACCCGCTGGTGCGGCTGTGCATCGACCTCGGTCGGCTCGTGGTCGGCACACGACGGGACGTGCCCGGCCCGTACCCCACCGACGACCAGGTCGAGGAGCTGCTGGTCAGCGAGGACGACGACGAGGTGATCGACGACGACGAGCGCGCGATGATCACCAGCATCCTCGAGCTCGGCGACACCGTCGTGCGCGAGATCATGGTCCCGCGGCCCGACATGGTCACCGTCGACGCCGACGACGAGCTGCGCAGCGTGATCCAGACGGTGATCGAGCACGGCCGCAGCCGCATCCCGGTGCTGCGCGGCAGCGG
>JBFGFG010000271.1:0-4282 GCA_041579655.1 Nitriliruptoraceae bacterium | reverse complement strand
GACCGCCGACGATCACCTCGATGGCGAACAGCATCCCGCCGATGGGTGCGTTGAACGCCGCGCCGATGCCCGCCGCGGCGCCCGCGGCGACCAGCGCGCGGACCTGCTCCTCGCCGAGGTGGAAGCGCTGCGCGATGGTCGAGCCGATGGACCCGCCGACCAGCACGATCGGTGCCTCGCGCCCACCGGACGAACCGGTGCCCAGCGCCGCGCCGGTGGCCAGCACCTGCAGCAGCGGCACGCGCGCGCGCAGCCTGCCGCCGCGCAGCACCAACGACTCCATCGTGGTGACGATGCCGCTGCCCGTGACCTCGCGCGCCATCCGGCTGAGCACCCACACCGCGAACGCGACCACCAGCGGCACGGCCGCCAGCTCGAAGCGGCTGACCTCCTCGCCGAACGTGGAGTCCTCCACGAGGTGCACCACGCCGATCATCGCCGCCGCGAGCAGGCCGGTCACGGTGCCGACCACGCCGGCCAGCGCCAGCATCGTCCCGTCGGCCAGCCGCGCCCGGTCGAGCCGCGCACGCATCCTGTCCACCAGCGAGCTGGGGGGCACGCCCGGCTCGCCCGGCTGCAGTCCGGAGGGGTCGAGCGCGTCGTCTGCGTCGGGGCCGCGCGCGTCGTCCGTCATCAGCTGCCCTCGCCGCCGAACACGCCCAGCACGCCCCAGCCGTGGTCAGGGAACCCCACCGCCTCGGCCACGCGCGCCGAGCCGGTGTTGCGCTCGTCGTGGAGGTAGGTGACGACCGGGACCTCGCGCAGCACGGCACGCGCTGCGGTGGCCACCAGACCACGCGCGAGGCCCTGCCCGCGGTGCGCCGAATCGGTCACCACCGACAGCTCGTGGCCGGTGGGGTCGTGGCGCTTGATCCCGACGCCGGCCGCGTACGCGCCGTGCTCGTCCAGCGCCAGCAGCGCGTCGCCGCCGAAGGGGTGCAGCCAGGCGGGGACCCGGGGGTCGGTGATCGGGAACCACACCCCGAGCTCCTCGACGTCGGACGCGACCTCGGTGGCCCAGCGCATCACGCCGCGTCCCAGCGCGGCACCTGGCCCCACCACCGCCTCGCCGACGGCGCGGCACAGCTCCTCGTCACGCAGCACCTCGGCGGAGGCGCCGTGCAGCAACGCCGCGACCTCGTCGTGCAGCTGCGGGGCCACGGCCACCACCGCGGCACCCTGCGCGTCCATCGCGCCCAGCAGCGGCCGCACCGCGCCGTCCCAGCCGGGCAGCAGGCGGGCGGGGGTGGGGACCACGTTGATGCCCGGTGCGGGCGGTGGCCACGCCCCGATCCACGCCGCGAGGTGGGCGGCGAGGACGCCCGGGGCCGCGCCCATCACGCGCTGCCCGTGGGCGCCCGCTCCGTGCTCGGGGCGTGCCGTGCGGTGGCCTCGATGAGCTCGCGCAGCGTCGCGTCGGGGTCGCCGTCGAGCCACACCGGGGCCCGTGCGACGCCCTCGAAGCTGACCAGCCGCAGCGCGACGGGGCGGCCCTTGGAGGTCTCGACGTTGATCGCGCCGCCGAGCGCCGCGTCCTCGACGCTGACGGCGATCGACTCCTCCAGCAGCGGCAGCACGGTGGGCATCTGCTCGCGCAGCAGCAGCTCGACCTGCAGCGCGATCTGCTCGCCCAGGGCGCGCCCGAGGTTGCGGTCCTCGGCGGCGCGGCGGTGCCACCAGCGCTCGACCTCCACGGCGGTGGTCCCGGCCGGGAAGGTCGGTGCGATCAGCTCGATGAGCGCGGCGCCGTCGAGCTCGTCCGGGGCGTCCGCGATGCCGCGGTCCGACAGCGCCAGGCGGCGCAGCTGCGGGGTGGCCCGGTCCAGCGCCCGGTCCAGCGTGGACTCGAGCACCATCCAGAAGTACAGCCGCCACGACAGCTCGCCGGGGCGGTCGGCGAGGTTCTCGAGCGGGGGCTCGTCGGGCAGCACCAGCGGCAGCTGCGGCTGGCTGGCCTCGTCCGCGGCGGTGGGGCCCACGCCCAGCAGGTAGGGCAGGTCCGAGCTGAGCACGTCCGACAGCACCTCGAGCCGGCGCATCACGCAGCGCTGGTCCTCGGAGCGCTGGTGCGCAGCCTCGAGGTGGGCCCAGCCGGCGCCGAGCCGCGCCATGTCCCACGCGAGCTGGTCGGCGACGTCTCGCCAGTCGTCAGGACGGGACCACGGGACCTCGTCCCAGGCCCCGTGCCAGTCATCCCCGAGCGTGCGTCGCATGCGCGGGACCGTAACGTCGGGTGGGTGCCGGACCGGGGAGGTGACGCGTGAGCAGCTGTGTGTTCTGCGTGATCCGTGACGAGCGGCCCGAGGAGCTCGTGCTGGACGAGCCCGGGGTGTTCGCGCTGCTCGACATCCGGCCGCTGTTCCACGGCCACGTGCTGGTCTGCCCGCGCACGCACGTCGAGACGCTGGACGAGCTGCCGGCCGACGAGCTCGCGGTGCTGTTCGGCGCGGCGCAGCGGGTCAGCCGTGCCCTGCGGTCCGACGCCATCGGCGCGCAGGGCAGCTTCGTGGCGAACAACAACGTCGTGAGCCAGTCGGTTCCTCACCTGCACGTGCACGTGGTGCCGCGCACCAAGGGCGACGGGCTGCGCGGGTTCTTCTGGCCGCGCACGACGTACGCGGCCGAGGGTGAGGACACGGTCGAGGCGTGGCGCCACCGTGTGCGGGGCGCCATCGCGGCGTCGAGCTGATCGGCCACCGCACCGACGTGGGCGGTCGCGACTCCTCCCATCGGTTCCGGGTGGGCGCTCGTCGTGCACCCGGCAAGAACTCGTTGACGGTGCCAAACCGAAAGCGCATAGTGGACACGTGACGAACGCGGGTGTGCGCTGACCGAACGGTGCCCACCAGCCCACGGAGGTGCACAGATGGTCTTCTACCGATCGCTCGGCGAGACGCCGCGCAAGCGGCACACGCAGTTCCGCGCGCCCGACGGCAGCCTCTACGCAGAGGAGCTGATGGGCGAGGAGGGCTTCTCCTCGGACGCCTCGCTGCTCTACCACCGCCACCTGCCCACGGCGATCGTCGCGGCCGAGGCCGTCGAGCGCGAGCCGCTGGACCTCAAGCCGAACCTGCCGCTGCTGCCGCGCCACCTCAAGGCCCACGAGCTGAAGGTCGGCGGCGACGTCGTGGACGGCCGCATGCTGCTGCTGGCCAACGACGACGTGCGCATGTCCTACGTCGCGGCCGACGAGCCGTCGCCGCTGTACCGCGACGCGGTCGGCGACGAGCTGATCTACGTCGAGGCCGGCGAGGGCGTGCTCGAGTCCGTGTACGGCCGGCTGGTCGTCGGCCAGGGCGACTACGTCGTCATCCCGACCTCCACCACCCACCGCTGGGTGCCCACCGGCGACGAGCCGCTGCGCTGCGTCATCTTCGAGGCGTCCGGTCACATCCGCCCGCCCAAGCGCTACATGTCCGACCGCGGCCAGTTCCTCGAGCACGCGCCGTACTGCGAGCGCGACCTACGCACCCCCGACGAGCTCATCCTCACCGAGGAGCGCGACGTCGAGGTGCTGGTGCGCCACCGCCAGGGCTTCACCCGTTACACCTACGACCACCACCCCTTCGACGTGGTGGGCTGGGACGGCTACCTGTTCCCGTACGCGCTCAACATCCGCGACTTCGAGCCCATCACCGGCCGCATCCACCAGCCGCCGCCGGTGCACCAGACCTTCACCGGTCCGAACTTCGTCATCTGCTCGTTCGTGCCGCGCCTGTTCGACTACCACCCCGACGCGATCCCGGCGCCGTACAACCACGCCAACGTCGACTCCGACGAGGTGCTGTTCTACGCCGGCGGCGACTTCATGTCGCGCAAGGGCTCGGGCATCGGTCAGGGCTCCCTGTCGCTGCACCCCAGCGGCTTCGTGCACGGCCCGCAGCCGGGCAGCGTCGAGGCATCGATCGGCAAGGCCGGCACCGACGAGACCGCCGTCATGCTCGACACCTTCCGCCCGCTCCACCTCGGCCCCGCCGCGCAGGACACCGAGGACGACGCCTACCCGTGGTCCTGGAGCAAGCGGCAGCTGTAGTTCTCTGGGGGCCAGCCCCCAGACCCCCGCTGGGTCCTTCGGGCCCAGACCCCGTCGCTTGGTAACCCCGACGTGGGGGACCGGGGGCGTTCGGGCAGGGGTGGGGGCGCGTGCGGACCGAGGGCTGTCCCGTGTGTTGAGCGCTGTCCCTTGTGGTGAGCGCTGTCCCTTGTGGTGAGCGGGTGCGCTCTCTGTGTGGGACAGCGCTTCGTGGGTGGGACAGCGTGGGCTCGGCGTGGGCTCTCGGGT
>JBFGFG010000270.1:0-4284 GCA_041579655.1 Nitriliruptoraceae bacterium | reverse complement strand
CGTCCACCGGCGTGCCGTCCAGCGGGCCGTTGCCGGCACCTGGTCCACGCACGGGCGGGACCGCGTCGGCGAGGAAGATCGCCGAGGAGATCACCGACCGGATGCCGGTGGGCTCCCGAACGTCCACGCGGTGGAACGTGCCGAGCGGCCCCTCGTCGGGGGTGCGCACGATCGGCAGCTCGAAGCTCTCGTCGTCCGAGGCGACCGGCAGCACCACCAACGGCAGCCCGTTGCGCGTGACCTCCACGCCCTGGCCGGCGGCGCCGGTCACGCGGATGGTCATGCTCGCCCGCGCGGCGGCGAGCGTGCCGCCGAGCATCACCGTGTCGGTGCCGTCGGTCGCGGTCACCTCGATGGCGGGGGAGCCGGCCACGCCGCGCGTGCGCACGTAGCTCTGCATCGCGCGCAGCCCTGCCTCCAACGCCGGTCGTGAGAGCTGCTCGGCGTACACGGCGGTGGCGGACGAGCCGTGGCCCTCGGCCTTCTTCTCGTCGCTGCCGCTCACCGGCGCCACCCGGTGGCCGTCGAGCAGCAGCTGCTCGTAGAACGCCACGGCCGTCTGCACGAACGGGTTCTCGATGCCCGGCCCCGGCGGCAGCCCCACGTAGTCCGGTCCGACCTCGACCGGGCCCGTCAGCACCTCGACGGTGTCGACGAGCGACAGGTCGATCGCCCCGCGCAGGTTGAACTCGCAGCCACGGCAGAACGAGGTGAACACCGGCTCGGGGAAGATCGTCGGGTGGTTGATCTGGAACAGCGCCCCGGCGGCCACGGACGCCGCCTGCACGTCGCCGAGCGTGACCTCGGCGTACCCGTGTCGGTAGTCGACGACGCCGGGCGTCTCGCCCAGCACGTTGGCGTGGCCGAAGTACGTGATGACCTCGCGGCCGGGCCAGATGATGAGGTCGGGGTTCGCGCGCGCGGTCACGCCCCACTCGCCGTGGTGGCGCGTGGTCACGTACTCCGTGATGGGGAGGAAGTCGAGACCGACCTCGCGAGCGTGGGCAGCGATCTCGGCCGGCGTGGGCCCGGCCGTCGCGGAGTGGAAGCCGTGCATGTGCAGGTCGCCGTGGAACCACCCCGCCTCGCTCGACGCGACGTGCGCAGCATCGACCGGATCCGCGGCCGGCGTCGCACCGACGAGCGGGTCGAGGCAGCGCAGCTCGACGTGCCAGCTGCCGCCGCCGCTGTTGACGTTCCCGAACCCGAGCTCGACGTGCCAGGTGCCCGGCTCGACGACGCCGGGCGTGAAGCCACGGTCGGCCGAGTCGGCCTGCACCCAGACCGGGGCCATGTCCCGGTGCAGCACGCCCTGCCGGCTGCCGCCCCAACCGCGGAACGCGTCCGCACCGGTGGTGCCGTCCTCGTCCCACAGCCCGAGGTCCACCACGGTGGCGCTCTGCGGCTGCTGGGCCTGCGCAGGGTCACGGTCCGCCCAGCTGTAGCCCACCTCGACGCGGGTGGTCCCGGGTGCGACCTCGAACGGCAGCAGCAGGTAGCTCTTGGCGTCCGCCGGCTCGATCTCGCCGTCCATCTCGACCAGCGCGCCGCCGGGCGTGCACGTCGCGATGGCGGCAGCGTCGGCCGGACCCGGCGTGGTGGACGCAGCAACGGCGCCGAGCGCCGCGAGCGCGCCGAACGCACCACGCCAGCGGCGCCGTGCGCCTCGGGTCGTCATCGCGCGGCCTCGAGCGACGCTGCAGCCTCGGTCCTCGGCAGCGGGAACCGGAACGTGGCGCCACCACCGGGCGTCTCGAGCACGATCAGCTCCGAGTGGTGCAGCGACAGGATCTCGGCGCACAACGGCAGCCCCAGACCGACCCCGCGCGACACACGCTGCAGCGGGTTACCGCCCCGGTAGAAGCGTTCGGTCAGGTGCGGAGCGTCCGCCGGGTCGATGCCGGGGCCGTCGTCGCTGACGGAGACCTCCACGATGCCGTCGTCGACGGTCACGGAGGTGGTGACCCGGGTGCCGATCGGCGTGTGTCGTATCGCGTTGGTGACGAGGTTGTCGATCACGCGCTCCAGCAGCGCGCCGTCGCCCATCGCGGTCGCCGGTTCGGGCCCGTCCGGCAACGTCACCAGCAGGGTGTGGTCCGGGTTCGCGTCGAGGGCCCGCTCGACCACGGTCGCCACGAGCGCGGCCACGTCGACCTCGGCCCGCTTCAGCTCCATGCGGCCGGACTCCAGCCGTGCGAAGTCCAGCAGCGAGGTGATCACCGCGTCGAGCGCCCCGGCGTTGCGGTGCATACGGGTGACGAGCAGATGGCGGTCCTCGGTCGCGAGCGCGTCCCAGTGGTGATCGAGCGTCTCGGCCATGCCGAGCACGACGTGCAGCGGGGTGCGCAGCTCGTGCGAGACGGTCGCGAGGAAGTCGTCCTTGAGCGCCGTCAGCTGCTGCAGCGCCTCGTGGGCCTGCTCCTGCGCGTGGAACTGGATCGCCAGCTCGAGCGCGAAGCTGGCGTGTCGGCCGAGCAGCTCCAGGAGGTGCACCTCGCTCGGCGTCGCGTCCCCTGCCCGGCGTCCCACGCTCAGCGCACCACGCGTCTCGCCCGCGACGCTCACCGGGACCGCCACCACGGTGTTGAGGTCGTGATGTGCAGGGTCGCTGTCGGGGTGGTTGGGGTAGTCGTCCATGACGACCGTGGTGCCGGACTGGTGGCTGCGATGGGTCACGCCGAGCGCATGCGGCTGGTCCGCGGCCACGTTCGCGTAGCCCACGCGGCTCGCGAGCACCTCGGTGCCACCCTCCACGTGCAGCGCGGCGCGGTCCCAACCCAGCTCGGTGGCGACCTCCGTGATGGTGCGCAGCACGATCCCCGTCTCGGTGGTGTGCAACGACTCGGACGCGTCGATCACGCGCGCGAGCTGGAGCGTCTGCGTGCGCTCCCGTTCGAGCGCCTCGAGCTGCAGGCGCGTGGCGTCGCGTTGCGCGGCGGCCATCGTGTGGATGGCCCACAGCGCGAGCGTCAGCACCAGCAGGATGCCAAGGGTCAGCAGCCAGTCCGGCGTCGTAGCCCGTGCTGTCGCCAGCAGCTGGACGACGGCGATGAACCCGCCGAGGGCGACCAGTGGACGTGGGCGCATGAAGGTGGCCGCGACGCTGCCGGCGAGCAGCAGCAGCATCCCGATGACGGGGGTCGCGTCGATGAGCTGCAGCGCTGCGGCAGCGACGGCGATGCTCCACGGGAACGCCTCCAGCCGCTGCCGGTTGCGAACGGCGGTGGCGGGGTCCGTCAGCGGCGTGCGCAGCACCCACGTCGCGAGCACACACAGCACGACGGTGACCATCCAGCGCGCAGCAGCCGGGACGCCGTCGTCCACGGCCAGCAGCTGGGCGCTGAGCGGGACCGCGATGGCCGACACCACGACCAGCCACGCGACGGTGCGCAGCACCCGTTCAAGATGGCGTCCGACGTGCACTTCGACGTCTGCAGCGCTGGTCACGGTCGACCTCGGGGGTCCGACCCAGGGCATCGGTCCCGGGTTCCGCGCCGACCATAGGTGAGCGTCGGATGACTCACCCGTCAGATCGCCTCGACGGGCGCTGTCGCCGACGCCACGATGAGCGTCAGCAGCACCAGCAGGGCCGTCGAGATCACCACGGCCAGCCGTGCCGAGCGCCGTACGCCCACGAACTCGACGTGCGTGCCCGAGAGGCGGTCGTGGAAGCCGCGGCGATCGTCCGAACGTTCGATGCTGATCAGCATCGCGAGCAGGATCACCAGCGCGCCTGCGGTGGCCCAGCGCCCAGCCTCTGCGCTGACCAGCGGCAGCCACAGCGTCGCCACCCACGGCTTGCGCAGCGCGACCTGCCACACGTTGGGGCGGTGACCGTCCTCGCGCACCACGCGCAGGCCCGTCACGAGCTTGCCCGGCGATGAGCCGGTGGCGCCCTCGACGAGCACGAGCAGCACCCACAGCACCAGCAGCGGCACGCTCGCCGCGGCCGGCCACACGAGCTCGAGCAGCAGCACCACGCCACCGATCGCCCAGGACATCACGATCAGGTCGTACAGCGCGGCGCCGCGGCGCTCACGCGTGCTGCCGGTGGCGTCGTGGTCGGCGCCGACCACCACGTCGCGATCGTCCATCGGGCGCTCCTCTAGGGCGTGCGGCGGCAGTCAACCACCCTCGGGGGAGCGCGCCGCATCGCTAGCATCGTCACGGGCGCGCGGGACGTGCGCCGCGTGCAGACCGGGAGAGCCCGAGCGATGGCAGGCCACAGCAAGTTCGCGAACATCAAGCACCGCAAAGAGCGCCAGGACAAGAAGCGGGGCAAGG
>JBFGFG010000269.1:0-4295 GCA_041579655.1 Nitriliruptoraceae bacterium | reverse complement strand
CTCGCGCGTCCCGGCGCCGTGCGGACGGCGCTGGCCGTCGGGCTGATCGCCTGGGGCGCGGCTCGCATCGCGCTGCTGGGGTTCGCGGGCCACGGCGTCGAGAGCCTGGCCGTGCTCGCCGCCTGCGTGCTGCTCGGCGCCGTGCCGGTCCGCTCAGCGGCGTAGCGCCTCGAGGGCGGCGACCGCGTCGTCGGCGCGGTCCTCGGGCACCAGCAGGTGGTCGTGGTGGAAGCCGGCGAGCACGTTGCACGCGATGCCGGCGTCCGCCAGGGCACGCGACAGCACGGCCGTGAGGCCCACGCCGTCCAGCGCCGTGAGCACGTCCACGGTGAGCCACGCGGCCTCGAAGCCCCACGACAGACGCAGTTCCTCCGCCTGCTCCAGCGGGAGCACCACGGTGATGCCCTCGTCCTCGAACACGACGGCCTCGATGTCGGCGTCGGGCAGGTCGTCGACGGTGCACAGCACGAACACGCCCTCTCGGCGCGTGATCTCCAGCGCGGCGAGGATCTCGTCGAGGTCGGCCAGGGGCTCGGGAGCGTCGGCCATCTCAGGCGTCCTGCTCGGCGAGCGCGACGAGCCCGTCGACGGTGGCCTGCATGCTGATCGCGAGCCGACCCAGCCGCTCGGCCGTGAGCGCCTCGCGGTCGTCCGGGCGCTCGGCGATGGCGCGGTTGAGGCCCGACAGCATCGACGGTCCCATGGTCGCGGTGTAGGACAGCGTGGTGGCGTCACCGTCCTGCGAGAGCTCGAACAGCCACGCCGACACCGGGTCCTTCAGGTCCATCACCGTCCAGCCGTGCCGACGCAGCGGCTCGTGCGTCGTGATCGTGCACAGCGTCGTCCACTCCTGCTCGCCGCGGGCGTTGCGCCCCACGAACCGCGCGCCGAGCGCTGGTGGCTGCACGCCCTCGGTGTCCTTCCAGTCCGCGCCCTGGAACTCGTCGCTGAACGGTGCCGACGACGACGGGTCCACGACCAGCGCCCACAGGGCCTCCGGGCTCGCGGTGGTGGTGGCCGAGACGGTGGTGCTCGGCGCGTCGTCCGGCATGGCGGTGGGCAGCTGCATCACGTGCTCCGGTGGGGTGGTGTGGGGAGCCTACGAGCGCGGCGACTAGCGTCGGCGTCGCCGCCGCACACCGCTGGAGCACCACATGTCCGACTCCGTCACCGTCGAGCTCGTCGACCACGTCCTGCGCATCGGGGTCAACCGCCCCGAGAAGCGCAACGCGCACAACCTCGAGGTCATCCACGCGCTGGGTGCCGCCTTCGCGCAGCTCGCCGAGGACGACGACGCCCGTGTCGGCGTGGTGTACGCCCACGGCGACCACTTCTCGGCCGGGCTCGACCTCGCCGAGGTCGGTCCGTACGTGGCCGAGCACGGCCCGGGCGCGCTCGGTGGCGAGGGCACGTGGGACCCGTACGGCGTGTGGGGCGACCGCGTCCCCAAGCCGGTGGTGATGGCCGTCCAGGGCATCGCCTACACGCTCTCGATCGAGCTCGCGCTGGCGTGCGACATCCGCATCGCCGCGGACGACGTGCGCTTCTGCCAGCTCGAGATCGGTCGCGGCATCATCCCGTTCGGCGGCGCCACGATGCGCGCCGTGCAGCAGCTCGGCTGGGGCAACGCGATGCGCTTCCTGCTCACGGCCGAGGAGTTCGGCGCCGACGAGGCGCTGCGCATCGGCCTCGTGCAGGAGGTCGTCCCGGCAGGCCAGCAGGCCGAGCGCGCCTTCGAGATCGCCGCGACGATCGCGAAGCAGGCGCCGATGGGTGTCGTGGGCACGCTGCTGAACGCGCGCATCGCGCAGGAGCAGGGCATGGCGGCCGCCCGCGAGCACCTCGCCGGGATCATGCCGACGATCATGGGCAGCGAGGACGCCAAGGAAGGCGTCATGAGCTTCATCGAGCGTCGCGAGGCGCGCTTCACCGGTCGATGACCGCGACGCACCATCCCGACCTCCCGCTGTGAGCGACGCCTCGCAGGCGGTAACGCGCGACGGCAGCCCTGTGCCCGTCTACCTCGCCGCGCCCCCCGGGGACACGGCCGAGGTGGCCGTGGAGGTGGTGCGTCCGCCGGCGCGCGTGCTCGAGCTCGGCTGCGGCGCCGGGCGTGAGACGCGCCCGCTGATCGCGTGCGGCTACGACGTGACGGCCGTCGACGACAGCCTCGAGATGCTGGCGCACGTGACCGGCGCGCGGACCGTCCACACCGACCTGTTCACGATGGAGCTCGGCGAGCGGTTCGACCTGGTGGTGGGCGGCAGCCACTTCGTGGACGACGCCGACCCGGCTCGACGCGACGCGCTGTACGCGACCTGCGCCCGGCACGTCGCGCCCGGGGGAGTGGTGCTGCTGGAGCGCTACGACCCGGACTGGGCCGCCGCGCCCGAGACGTACGACGGCCACGTGGGACCGGTCGCGATCGACTTCGAGGTGCTCGAGCGTCACGCCGACGGGTCGACCACGGCGCGGCTGCTGTACGACCTGCTCGGGCGGTCGTGGACGCAGCAGTTCACGTTCACGGCGGTGTCGCCGGAGCTCGTGGACGCCGAGGCGCGCCGGCACGGCCTGACGGTTGTCTCCACGCACGGTGAGGATGACACCTGGCTGGCGCTGCGTACCGTCGAGGCATGAACGACACGAACCGCTGGTGGGACAAGCCCGTCGAGTCCGGACCCGAGGCCGGGTTCGGGCTGTACCTGCACGTGCCGTTCTGCGCGCACCGCTGCGGCTACTGCGACTTCGCGACCTGGGCGACCGACGCCCCGGGCCCGGACGGCGGCACGGTCGGCGACGTGATGTCGCGCTACGTCCCGGCCCTGGCGGCTGACCTCGGTCGCCAGGTGGCCAGGGGACCTGCAGGCCACGCGCCTCCCGGCACGGCCGAGGCCGGCACGCCGTGGCCGCGGGTGAGCAGCATCTTCGTCGGTGGTGGCACGCCGACGCTGCTGCCGCACGACGACCTGGTCGCGCTGCTCGACGCCGCCCACAGCGAGATGGACGTCGCGCCCGGCGCCGAGGTCACCGTGGAGTGCAACCCGGAGAACGCCTCGGTCGAGCTGTTCGGTCGCCTCGTGGACGCCGGCGTGACCCGGATCTCGATGGGCGTGCAGTCCTTCGCGCCGCACGTGCTCAAGACGCTCGAGCGTGACCACGACCCGCGTCTGGCGCTGGACGCCGTGGTGATGGCGCGCGAGGCCGGCATCGGCGAGGTCAGCCTCGACCTGATCTACGGCACGCCCGGCGAGACCGACGAGGACTGGGCGGACACGCTGCGCACCGCCGTCGCCGCCGGCACCGACCACCTCAGCGCGTACGCGCTGACCGTGCACGACGGCACCAGCTTCGGCAGCCGGGTGCACGCCGGCACGATGGTGCCGCCCGACGACGACGTGCAGCGCGACCGCTTCGACGTCGCGCGCGACGTGCTCGGCGGCGTCGGCTTCGAGCAGTACGAGCTGAGCAACTGGGCGCGTGGACCGGCCCGGCGCAGCGCGCACAACAGCCTGTACTGGCGCCAGGGTGACTACCTCGCCGCCGGGGTCGGCGCGCACGCGCACGTCCGGGGACGACGCTCGTGGCAGCACCGCTCGCTGGCCCGCTGGCTGAACGCCGCGGAGGCGGGCGACGACGCCACTGCCGGCGACGAGGTCACCACCATGGAGGAGCGCGCCACCGAGCGGCTGCTGCTCGGGCTGCGCCTCGCGGAGGGGCTGCACCCCTCGGACGTCCCCGGCATCGAGCCGTGGGCGCTCGAGGACGCGCTGGACGCCGGGCTGGTCACCACCGCGTGCGGCCGCCTGCAGTGCACCGCCGACGGCTGGTTCCTGCTCGACGAGGCCGTGCAGCGGCTGGGCGCCTGACGCGGCCAGCTTCGGTCAGACGACGGGCGTGACCCAGAGGTCCTCGTCGTCCTGACGCGTGACGATGGCCACCACGGCTGCGACGAGCGCGACCAGCAGCAGGATGATTCCCCACGGCGTGTCGTGGCCGTCGTCGGACGCGAGCGCCGTCGTGGTCGCTGCCGCGACCGGTGCCGCCTGCTTGGCTGCCTTGGGTGCCTTGGGTGCCTTGGGAGGCTTCGGCGCCTTGACCGGCTTCGGCGTGGGCGGGAGCGTCGCCGCGCGCTGGGCCTCGGCGTGGGCCGCCATGGCCGCCGCGATCGCCTTGGCCTGGATCGTCGCCTCGCGGGTGAGCTCGGTCTCGCGCGAACGCTGATCCATCTTCTTCCGGAGCACCTTGGCGACGATGCCGAGGGCGGTCAGCGCGGTGCCGCCGGCGGCACCCCCCGG
>JBFGFG010000268.1:0-4322 GCA_041579655.1 Nitriliruptoraceae bacterium | reverse complement strand
GGTGAGGCGCCACCGCCGGAGCTCAAGGTGGCCACCAACGTCATCGGCGGGATGCGCAACGAGATGGAGCTGCTGCTGACCGGCCTCGACATCGAGGCGAAGGCTGCGCTGGTGAAGGCGCAGGTCACGGCGGCCCTCGCCGATGACCCACCGTCGGAGGTGGTGTGGACGATGAGCACCACCACGTTCGAAGACCCGCAGACGCAGGAGCAGGCCACCACCCGGCTGCGCTGCACCGTGAAGGACCCCGACCCGAAGAAGGTCGGCCGGCCGTTCACCAGCGCGCTGGTCGAGACCGCGCTCGCCAGCTACCCGGGCTTCACGATGAGCTCACCGCCTGGCCCCGCGACGCCGTACGGCGTCTACCACCCGGCGTACATGCCGGCGTCGGCGGTGGACCACACGGTCGTGCTGCCCGACGGCACCCGGCAGGTGATCGCGCCGCCCACCGCGACCCGGCCGCTGGAGCCGGCGGCCACACCCCTGCCCCCGGCGCCGCTCGCGCCGGGCCCGGCCACCACGCGCCCGCTCGGTGAGGTGGTCCGCGCTCGCTCCGGCGACAAGGGCGGCGACGCCAACATCGGCGTCTGGGTCACCACCGACGAGGCGTACCGCTGGCTGGTGCACCTGCTGACCCCGGACGCTGTTCGCGTCCTGCTGCCCGAGGCGGCCGATCTGCCCGTCGAGGTCCACGCGCTACCGAACCTGCGAGCGCTGAACATCGTCGTGACCGGCCTGCTGGGGGAGGGGGTCTCGTCCGGGACCCGCATCGACCCGCAGGGCAAGGGGCTCGGCGAGTGGCTGCGTGCCCGTCACGTCGCGATCCCCGACCACGTCCTCGCCGACCCTGCGGCCCTCGTTCCACGTCCGACCCGGAGCCACGCATGAACCTCACCGCCACCGAGCCGTACGCCGATCCGTTCGCGACCGAGGAGCGTCAGGCGCTGCGCGAGATGGCGACGCGGTTCACGCAGGCGCACATCGTCGAGCAGCACCAGTCGTTCGAGGAGGAGGGTCGCCTGCCGCGGTCGCTGCACGTCGCCGCCGGCGAGGCGGGGCTGCTCGGCCTGGGCTTCTCGGAGTCCGCAGGAGGGACGGGCGGCACGCTGATCGACGTCGTCGTGCGTGACGAGGCGATGATGCTCTCGGGCGCGTCCAGCGGGCTGATGAGCGCGCTGTTCACCAACGGGATCGCCTGCCCGCACATCATCCAGCACGGCAGCGAGCAGCTGATAGACCGCTGGGTCCGACCGACGATGACCGGCGAGCTCATCGGCTCGCTGGCCATCACCGAGCCGGGCGCGGGCTCGGACGTCAACAACCTCACCACCACGGCCCGCCGCGACGGTGACCACTGGGTCATCAACGGGGCCAAGACCTACATCACGTCCGGCATCCGGGCCGACTACATCACCACCGCGGTGCGCACCGGGGGCCCGGGCGCGGGCGGCATCAGCCTGATCGTGGTGCCGACCGACACGCCGGGCTTCACCCGCTCGGAACCGCTGCAGAAGCTCGGGTGGCGCTCGTCCGACACCGCCGAGCTGTCGTACGTCGACGTGCACGTGCCGCTCGAGAACCTCGTCGGCGAGGAGAACCAGGGCTTCGCGTACATCGGCCAGAACTTCGTCGGTGAGCGCATCGGGCTCGCCGTGCACGGCTACGCCATCGCCGAGCGCTCGCTGGAGCTCACCGTCGCGTGGTGTCGTGACCGCGAGACGTTCGGCCGGCCGCTGGTGAGCCGCCAGGTGGTGCGTCACCGGCTGGTCGAGATGCGCATGCGCGTGGAGGCCAGCAAGGCGCTCGCCCGCAGCGTCGTGCTGCGGGCCGTGGCGGGTGAGCTGGCCGTCGCCGAGGCGTGCCTGGCGAAGAACCACGCGGTCGAGACCGCCGAGTGGGTGTGCAGCCAGGCCGTCCAGCTGCACGGCGGCATGGGCTACATGACTGGCACCGAGGTCGAGCGCCACTACCGCGACGTGCGCCTGCTCGGCATCGGTGGTGGCGCCAGCGAGGTGCTGTCGGACCTCGCCGCGAAGCTGCTGGGCTACGTGTGAACACCGCTGCCCGCTGAGCGCACGCCCTGACGGACCGTCGGAACCGGGGTGGGAGCGTGCGCGTCCCACGGGGGCACGCACGACCGCGCCCGGATGCCGGGCCCACGACAGGACACGCCATGAGCCGACGGATGCTGACAGCGACCGCGCTGGCCGGGGTGGTCGGCCTCGGAGCCGCCGCCGTGGTGTGGTGGGTGCCCGACACGGGTGACGGCTCCACCATCGCGCCGAGCATCCTCGGGGCGCCGGACGGCAGCGTGCTCGCCGCGGGTCTGTCGGCCCCGGTCAGCTGCGACGACCTCGGCGCGACGATGGCTGCCCTCGCCGAGGCCCACGCCGCCGACGGGTACGGCCGCGGCATCGGCAACCCGATGTGGATGAACGCCGAGATGGACGACGCCGGCGGCCGCACCACCGCCACGGCTGGGGCGGCGCAGGAGTCCGCACCGGCTGCGGACATGGGCAGCGGGGCTCAGGGCGCATCGTTGGGTGGCGACGGCGCGTTGGCGAGCACCGACGGGACCAACGTCCAGGAGGCGGGCGTCGACGAGCAGGACATCGTGGAGCGCGTCGGGGACTTGGTCGTCACCGGCACGCAGGGCGTGGTCCGCGTCATCGAGGTTCGCGACGGCGTGCCGGTCGAGCGCGGCTCGGTGCAGGTCGGGCAGTGGAACGACCTCGGCTTGTTCGCCGTGGGTCCGGACCGCGTCGCGGTGGTCACCAGCGGCGGCGACACCGTGGTGCGACCGATGGACGACAGCCCGTCGCGCTCGATGATCCGCCCCAGCGGTGGGCAGAGCTCGACCGTGGCGCTGGTGGACCTGTCGGACCCCGACGAGCCCACCGTGCTGTCGCGGTTGGACCTCGAGGGATGGACCGTGGACGCGCGCGCCGTGGACGGCGTGCTGCGCGTCGTTGTGCGCTCCGAGGGCCCGCAGATCGACCCGCACGCGATGGGCGAGTTCCGCGCCGACCGGGAGATGGACTGGGAGCGCGCCACCGACGAGGACTACCGGCGCTACGAGGAGGAGTTCGCCGAGGAGTACGAGCAGCGCATGGCGCAGGGGATGCAGCAGCTGACCGCGGCCGACTGGCAGCCGCACGTGCGCGTGACCGGCGCTACCGGGACCGACACCGTCGAGCCGCTCGTGGCGTGCGACCGCATCGGCTTCCCGACCGCGTTCGCGGGGATGGGCACGCTCACGCTCGCGGCGATCGACGCGACCGGCGACACCCTGGCCATCGACGACGCGACCGCGGTGGTGACGTCCGGCGAGAACCTGTACTCGAGCACCGACCGCGTGGTGATCGCCAGCACCCGCTGGGAGCCGTGCTGCGACGACACCCCGGCCCCGATGCCCGAGGAGGAGCCGCTCGAGGTCGACCCGTTCTTCGAGGAGGGCGAGCCAGCCGAGCCCGCGGGTGCCCCCGCTGCTGAGGCGACCGCCGACGTGCTGCCGATGATCACACCGGGACGACCGGGGATGATCTGGGGCGGCTTCCCGTCCGACACCGACCTGCACGTGTTCGACGTCGAGGGGACGCTGGTCACCCACGTCGCGTCCGGCACCGTGGACGGCAGCCTGCTCAACCAGTTCTCGATGTCGATCCACGACGGCGTGCTGCGCACCGCCACCACCGACCGCGACCAGAACGGCAACACCGAGTCCTACGTGACCACCTTCCGGGTCGAGGGCGACACGCTGGTGCGGCTCGGGCAGGTCGGCGACCTCGGACCGGACGAGGACATCCAGGCGGTGCGGTTCATGGGCGAGACCGCGTACGTGGTCACGTTCCGCCGCACCGACCCGTTGTACGTGGTGGACCTCACCGACCCGGCAGCGCCACGCACTCGTGGCGAGCTCAAGGTCGACGGCTACAGCGCGTACCTGCACCCGCTTCGCCCGGGCCAGCTGCTGGGCGTCGGGCAGGACGCCGACCCCAAGGACGGCCGCACCCGTGGGCTGCAGGTGTCGACGTTCGACGTCAGCGACCCCACGGCGCCGACGCGCATCGACGTCGAGGTCACGCCCGACAGCGGCAGCGAGGCCGAGCACGACCACCACGCGGTCACGCTGACCGACGACGGTCTGCTCGTGCTGCCGATCGAGCTGTACGACCAGTCCTCCGGCACCAGCCGGCTCGGGGCGATGGTGTACGAGGTCGCCCCGGACGGGCAGCTGACGCGCCGCGGCTTGCTGGACGCGGGCACGCGCTGGGAGCTGCGACCGCGCCGCTCGCTGGTGGTCGACGGCACGCTGCTGACCG
>JBFGFG010000267.1:0-4329 GCA_041579655.1 Nitriliruptoraceae bacterium | reverse complement strand
GATCTGGTTCGGGAAGTCGCTGCGACCGGTCGCCATGATGCGAACGTGCGGGCCGGCGACGTCCGGGTGGATCTCGGGCGTGGGGTTCGCCATCGCGAACACGACGCGGTCCTCGCTCATCGTCTGGACGAGCTCGAGCGGCAGCGTGTTGGGGCCGGAAACGCCGATGAACACGTCGGCGCCCTCGAGCGCCTTCGCCTTGCCGCCCCGCACGCCGCGGGGGTTGGTCTGCTTCGCGACGCGCCGGCGGATCGGGTCCATGCCCTTGCGCTTCTGCTCGAGGATGCCGTCGACGTCCACGCCGATGATGTCCTGCACGCCCGCCGCCTGGAGCAGGCCGATGATCGCCACGCCAGCCGCGCCGACGCCCTGCACCACGCAGCGGAGGCTGGACAGGTCGCGGCCCAGCACCTTCGCGGCGTTCATCAGCGCGGCCGTCACCACGATCGCGGTGCCGTGCTGGTCGTCGTGGAACACCGGGATGTCGAGGCGCTGGCGCAGCTTGCCCTCGATCTCGAAGCAGCGCGGCGCCGAGATGTCCTCGAGGTTGATGCCCGAGAAGCCTTGGGCGATGCGCACCACGGTGTCCACGAACAGGTCCGGGTCCTGCTCGTCGATGAGGATCGGGTAGGCGTCCACGCCGCCGAACGACTTCAGCAGCATCACCTTGCCCTCCATCACCGGCAGCGAGGCGAGCGGGCCGATGTCCCCGAGGCCGAGCACCGCCGAGCCGTCGGTGATGACCGCCACCGAGTTGCCGCGGATGGTCAGCCGGTACGCCGCGACCGGGTCGTCGTCGATCATGCGGCAGATCTTCGCGACGCCCGGGGTGTAGACCAGCGCGAGGTCGCGTGCGTCGTTGACCTCGTACTTGTTGCGGATCTCGATCTTGCCGCCCTCGTGGGCCGCGATGACGTCGTCCTCGAGCGCGAGCACCTCGACGCCCTCGATGGCGTGGATCGCCGCGGCGACCTCCTCACCGTGGGCCTCGTCGCGCACGTCGACCCGCAGGTCGCGGAACACCACGTGACGGCGTCCGCCGACGCGCTCGGACGACGCGACGTCCCCCTCGGCGACCTCGATGGCCGCGGCGACCTGCGCCAGCATCCCGGGGAGGTTCTCGAGCGCGACGCTGAGCGTCACGCGGTGGGGGAGCAGAGGCATCGCATCTCGGGTCTGGAGGGCGGGCGACCGAGGATAGACGTGACATCCGCCCTGCCGGTGCCGGTCGCGGTGCACCTGCCGGGCTGCCCACCGCACGCGGGTGGGTGACACGGGGCTGCGCGCCTACCCTCCAGCGCCGTCGAACCTCCCCCGCAAACGCATCGCTGGAGCCCCATCGTGGCCGATCTCGCCAAGCTGTCCGTGGACACCATCCGCACGCTGTCCATGGACGCCGTCCAGGCCGCGAACTCCGGGCACCCCGGCATGCCGATGGGCTGCGCGCCGATGGCGTACGTGCTGTTCCGCGAGGCGATGCGCCACGACCCTGCCGACCCGGCGTGGTGGGCGCGCGACCGCTTCGTGCTCTCGGCCGGCCACGGCTCGATGCTGCTGTACTCGGCGCTGCACCTCGCCGGCTACGACCGTCCGACCCTGAACGACATCAAGGAGTTCCGCCAGTGGGGCTCCGTGACCGCCGGCCACCCCGAGAGCTACGAGCTCGAGGGCGTCGAGGTCACCACCGGCCCGCTCGGCTCGGGCATGGCGACCGGCGTGGGCATGGCGCTCGCGGCCGAGAAGCTGTCGTCGGAGTTCGACCCCGAGGACACCGGGCTGTTCCCGCAGCGCATCTACGCGATCGTCTCGGACGGTGACCTGATGGAGGGCGTCGCCGCCGAGGCCGCGTCGCTCGCCGGGCACCTCAAGCTCGGTCGTCTGGTCTACCTGTACGACGACAACGAGATCACCATCGACGGCGGCACCGACGTCTCGATGACCGAGGACGTCGTGGCGCGCTTCGACGCGTACGGCTGGCACACCGACCGCGTCGCGGACGGCAACGACCTCGACGCGCTGCGCACGGCGATCAAGGCGGCCGAGGCGGACGACCGCCCGTCGCTGATCGCGGTGCGCACCGTCATCGGCTTCGGCTCGCCGAACAAGGCCGGCACCTCCGGCTCGCACGGCGCGCCGCTGGGTGACGACGAGATCGCGCTCACCAAGCAGGCGCTGGGCTGGCCCCACACCGAGCCGTTCACCGTCCCGGACGAGGTCGCGCAGCACATGGACGCGCGCGCCGACGGCGCCCGTGCCCACGAGGCCTGGACCGCGCTGCACGAGCGTTGGGCGTCGGAGAACCCCGAGCGTGCCGCCGAGCTCGCCCGTCGCATGAACGGCGAGATGCCCGCCGGCTGGCAGGACGCCCTGCCGACGGCGACCGCCGGCAAGGCCACCCGCGTCAACTCCGGCGAGGTCATCAACGCGCTCGCCGACGTGCTGCCCGAGCTGGTGGGTGGGTCCGCGGACCTCGCCGGCTCGAACAACACCGACGTCAAGGACGGCGGCGACTTCACCGCCACCGCCCGCACCGGCCGCAACCTGCGCTTCGGTGTGCGTGAGCACGCGATGGGCGCGATCTGCAACGGCATGGCGCTGCACGGCGGCTTCACGCCGTACGCGGCGACGTTCCTCATCTTCACCGACTACGCCCGCGGCGCGATCCGCCTCGCCAGCCTCATGGGCCAGCGCGTGATCTGGGTCGCGACGCACGACTCCATCGGCCTCGGCGAGGACGGTCCGACGCACCAGCCGATCGAGCAGATCGCCTCGCTGCGCGCCATGCCCGGCATGACGGTGTTCCGTCCGGGTGACGCCGACGAGGTGGTCGGCGCGTGGGCCGCTGCGCTGCAGCTCGACGGTCCCTCGGTGCTGGCGCTGACCCGTCAGGGCATCCCCGGTCTCGGCGACAAGCCGGGCGGCGCGGTCGAGGCCGTGTCGAAGGGTGCCTACGTGCTGCGCGACACCGACGGCACGCCCGACGTCATCCTCATCGGCACCGGCTCGGAGCTGCACCTCGCGGTCGAGGCCGCGCAGACGCTGGCCGCCGACGGCGTCAAGGCGCGCGTCGTGTCGATGCCGTCGTGGGAGCTGTTCGCCGCTCAGGACGCGATGTACCGCGAGTCGGTGCTCCCGATCGAGGTCCCCAACCGTGTCTCGATCGAGGCCGGCACCACGTTCGGCTGGGAGCGCCACGTCGGGCTCGACGGCGAGGCCATCGGCATCGACCACTTCGGTGCGTCCGCCCCGGCGGACCGCCTGTTCGAGGAGTTCGGCGTCACCGCCGCGGCCGTCGTCGACGCCGCCAAGCGCGTCATCGGCGCCTGACCAGTATGGCGCACGCACCCACCGAGCCGACGTCCTCGGTCACCGCCCGTGACCTGCCGGCTGGGTTCCTGCTCGGTGCGGCCACCTCGAGCTACCAGATCGAGGGTGCGGTCCACGCGGGCGGGCGCGGCGAGGCGATCTGGGACCGGTTCGCGACGCGACCCGGTGCCGTCGTCGACGGGTCGTCGGGCGCCGGCGCGTGTGACCACTACAACCGGCTCGACGAGGACCTCGACCTGCTCGCCGAGCTCGGAGCGGACGTCTACCGGTTCTCGATCGCGTGGCCGCGGATCCAGCCGGACGGCGTCGGCAAGGGCAAGCCGGACGGGATGGCGTTCTACGACCGCCTGGTCGACGGGCTGCTCGAGCGCGGCATCCAGCCGTGGGTGACGCTGTACCACTGGGACCTGCCGCAGACGCTCGAGGAGCGCCACGGTGGCTGGCGCGGGCGTGACACCGCCGGTCGGTTCGCCGACTACGCGACGGTCATGGGCGACGCGCTCGGTGACCGGGTCGCGCGCTGGTCGACGCTGAACGAGCCGTGGTGCTCGGCGTGGCTGGGCTACGAGCGGGGTGTCCACGCGCCCGGGGTCCGCGACGCGGCCGCCGCCGTGCGCGCCGCCCACCACCTGCTGGTCGGGCACGGCCTCGCGACGCAGGCGCTGCGTGCCGCCGGCGCGCACGACGTGGGCATCGTGCTGAACCTCTCGGAGGTCCGCCCGGCCAGCGACGCAAGCGGCGACGTCGCGGCGGCCGAGCTCGTGGACGGGATGCAGAACCGCTTCTGGCTGGGCGCGCTGGCGCACGACGTGCCGGACGACGTGGTCGAGGTGTTCCAGAGCGTGCTCGAGCTCGAGACGTTGTCCCGGCCGGGCGACGCCGAGCTGGCGAGCCAGCCGCTCGACTGGCTGGGCATCAACTACTACTGCCCGACGTACGTGCGCGCCGGCGACGACGCCTCGAAGCGACCCCCGGGACCGGGGCTGGACGGCATCGAGACCG
>JBFGFG010000266.1:0-4345 GCA_041579655.1 Nitriliruptoraceae bacterium | reverse complement strand
CGGGTCCGGCGGCGCCGGTGCCACGGGGCTGGCCGACGTCGCGCGTGCGCTGTCGGAGGGGCGCGTCCGGCACCTGCTGCTGACGCCGTGGACCCAGGCCGAGGGCTGGAGCGGACGGGACGGGGTGCTCACCACGAGCGCCAACGACACGATGCTCGCCGACCCACGGCACGAGCCACGGCTCGTGCACCGCATGGTCCAGCGCGCCCTGGCGACGGACGCAGCCGTCACGCCGGTCGATGGCGAGGCCGCTGCGCTGCTGCAGCAGCACGAGGAGATCGCCGCGCTGCTGCGCTGGTGACGGGCGGCTACAGCTCCTTGAACAGCTCGAACGGCTGCTGGCAGCTGGTGCAGAACCAGCTCGCGCGGCACGGCGTCGGCCCGAACGGCGAGTCCTCGACCACGTCGGACGCGTCGCAGTACGGGCAGGTCACGGCGGGTGCGGGGTCGGCGTCCGGGCCGCCGGCGACCGGCAGCGAGCGCGCACCGACCGGGCGTTCGAGGGTCGAGACGACCCCGCCGCCGGTGGGTGGCGCGATGCCGAACGCCTTGAGCTGTCGGTGACCCTCGGACGTGATGCGGTCGGTGCCCCACACGGGCGAGAACAGCCAGCGCACGCCCACCTCGACGCCCGCGGCCTCCCGCACGGCGGCGACCACGTCACGCCCCATCATGTCGGTCGCCGGGCAGCCGCTGAACGTCGGCAGCAGCTCGACCACGACGCGGCCGTGCTCGACCACGACGTCGTGCACCATGCCGAGCTGGGCCAGCGTCACGACGGGCAGCTCGGGGTCGGGCACGCCACCGGCCGCCTCGCGGACCACCGCGAGGTCGACGTCGGCGGCAGGCGTGCTCACCAGGACGCGCCCGGGTGGTCGCGGTGCAGCGCCGTCATCTCGGGCCACACGTCGAGGGTGAAGTCCTCCGAGTGGACGCCGCGCCGGCCACCGGGGGAGTCGTACGTCGGGCGCAGCTCGTCCGGCAGCACGTCGGACATCTCCACGGCGGCCAGCGCCGCCTCGACGCCCTCCAGCCAGCGCTCCCGCAGCTCGACGGACGCGACGGGCAGCAGCCCCATCGCCACCAGCTCGTCCTCGCCGTCGATCGGCTCGAACAGCCACAGCGCCTCGGGCAGCACGGCGCGCAGCGCCGCCGCGAGCTCGTCGCGACCGCGCTGGCCGTCGGTGGTGGACAGGCGGTCGAACCAGTGGTCGGCGTGCAGCAGGTGGTAGCGCTCCTCGCGCAGCAGCTTCTGGCTGACCGCGGCCACGTCGGCGTGCGACGAGTCTGTGAGCGCGCCGAGCCGCACCACGTCCGCGTGGTCGTACGCCCAGTGGCGCGCCAGCGAGTACACGAAGTCGCCGGGCGGCCGCTCGCACAGCACCGCGTGGCGGTACTGCGACGGCACCCGGCCGAGGCCGAGCGCGTCGATGCGCTCGCGGGCGTCGTCCGCCTCGCGGTCGACCAGCAGCGAGTACCAGACGTCGGCGTGGTTCACCTCGTCCTGGGCGATGGTCGAGAACGCCAGGTCGGCCTCCAGCGCGGGCGCGACGCCGGTCCAGTGCGAGGCGCGGTGACCGGTGATCAGCTCGTCGTCGGCGAGCGCCAGCACGAGCCGCGACAGCGGCGCGTCGAGGTCGGGCAGCAGCGTCGCCGACCAGGAGGCAGCGGGGACGGGTGTGGTGTCGGTGGTGCTCATGCTCAGGCCTCCCCGGCGGTTCCGTGCTCGCGACCGGGCACCGGGCGGCGGCGCAGGTCGCCACGACCACGGGCCTCGGCGGCCTCACGCGCAGCGGCGCGCTTCGGGCCGAACGGCGTGAAGCCGTGGTTCTGGCGGTAGCTCATGTCGATGCTGTGCTCGAGGATCGACGGGTCCTCGACCACGTGCAGCGCCTCGGACGGCACGAGCGCGAACTCGACACCCTCCTCGTGGCGGAAGTGGGTCTCGCGCACCAGCAGCATCGCGGTGTCGAGGTCGGGGGCGTGCAGCTGGCCGCTGTGGACCAGGTCATCACCCTGCTTGCGGCGTCCGAACACCTCGAAGGTCGGCATCAGACGCCCACCGCGGCGAGGTCGTCCGCCGTGACACCCTCAGGCGTGTCGCCGGTGATGACGTCGTGCAGCCACGCGTGGTGCTCCCACATCGTCTTGCGGGCGTGCAGCCGCGCCTTGGTGGCGTCGGTGCCCTCGCCCTTGACGATCTCCATCAGGCGGCCCCAGTCGGGCTCGGTGTAGTGCCAGCGCTGGTCGTCCTCGTCCCAGCGCAGGTTGGGGTCGGGCGTCTCGATGCCCATGTCCCACATCTTCGGCACGTACGTGGACATCCACGCCTGCCGGTTCTGCTCGTTGGAGGTGGTCTTGATGCCCCAGTGGATGGCCTTGTCGTCCTCGGCTGGGATGTTGTTGCCGAAGAAGTGCATGATCGGCTCCCACCAGCGGTTGACGCCCTCCTGGAGCATCTCGAACTGCTCGTCGGTGCCGGAAGCGAGCGCCAGCATGACGTCCTCGCCGTGGCGGTAGTGCAGCGACTCCTCGGCGACCACGCGCTTCATGACGCGCACGTACGGCCCGTACGAGGTCGTCAGCAGCGCCTTCTGCGTGACGATCGCGGCGCCGTCGACGAGGAACCCGATGCAGGCCACGTCCGCCCAGGTGAAGGTGGGGTAGTGGAAGACGTTGTGGAACGCCGTGCGGCCGTTGACGAGGTCCTCGTACATCTGGCGGCGCGGCTTGCCCAGCGACTCCGCGACGCGGTAGATCAGGTGGCCGTGGCCGACCTCGTCCTGGACCTTCGCGGCCAGCGAGCGCTTGCGCTTGAGCGTGGGGGCCCGCGCGATCCACTCGCGCTCGGGCAGCGCGCCCATCAGCTCCGAGTTGGCGTGCATCTCGATGAAGCGGATGTTGCGGTAGCGGTACTCGTCCGGCATCCAGTCGTGCGGCTCCACGAGGTTGCCCTCGCGGATCGAGGCGAGGAACTCCTCGGTGCGGACCGGGTCATCGTTGAAGGTCGGCATCGGGCACTCCAGAGGGATGGGCGACTCTTGTGATGGTAACTGCGCACGGACGTGCGTCAACTGTCACACGTTGCGGGTCTGGGCGCGGTGTCGGGTCGCATCATGGCACGGTGGCTGCGGGCCACGAGTGTCCGGAGGGTCGTGCCGGTGAGCAGGCCGACCGTCGCGCCCATCGCGAGCGCCGCGAGGGACCCCACGGCGACGTGCACGGGGATCGAGGTCCCCTCCGGCACGGCCGACAGGGCCGCGACGGGGATCGAGACGCCGAGCAGCCAGGCGCCGGCCGAGACCCAGATCCACCGCCCGGCGCCGGACGTCACCTCGCGCAGCACGCGCCACTGCGCCCAGCCCATCGCCAGCAGCCCGCTGCACCACAGCGGGATCAGGGAGAGCGCGACCAGGCCGGGGGAGTCGGCCCGGCCGACGGCCGCCGACCCGCCCATGCCGACGAACCAGGCCCACGCCGCGCCGAGCGTGGTCCCGAGCACCCACCGGCGCGCGTCGAGGTCGGGGAGGTGGCGGGCCAGCACCCACGCCCCGGCGACGCCGAGCGCCAGCCCCTCGAGCGCGCCAGCCGCCGTGAGGCCGATCACCATCCACGCGTCGGACGCCTGGGCGGTCCCCAGCAGCGTGCCGACGACAGCGGGCGGCAGGAAGCCGACGAGCTCGGCGATGAGGAGCGCGACGGTCCACCTCACCACGAGCTTGCTGGTGGGGCTCGCTGTCTGCACGGTCTGGGCGCCCATGCCGACACCGTCCCGCGCGCCGTTCGTCGGGGACAGGGCCCTTCGTCCCGGCTCAGGCGTCGGGGGCGCGGAGCTGCGTGCCGCTCGGCAGCGGCACGTCGCTGCCGTCCGGGGCGTGCTCGGCGTACACCGCGGCCCACGCGTGCCACGCGGGCTCCTCGAGCCGGTCGTACAACCCCGCGAACAGCGCGACGGCATCGCCGCCGAGCCAGTCGGCCGGGACGAGCTCCGCGGGCAGGCCCGGGTCGAGGAACAGCGTGCGCCGCCACTCGTGCACCAGCTCGACCCGCCGCGCGAGCTGGTCGAGCGGTCGCAGCCGCTCCAGCTCGCGGTCGCGCCACGGGTCGAACCGTCGGATGAACTGCTCGTGGAGCGTGCGCAGCGCCCCGAGGTCGTACGCGCGCGCCGCCAGGGCCGCGTCGTCGCCGTCGTGGTCCGCGGTGAAGGTGGCGACCGACCCGTGCATGCCGTGCTTGTCGAGCGCGGCGCCGAGGCCGGGCTGCGGCCACGGGCAGCAGTACGACGAGGTGCCGAGCGAGCCGTACCCGAGCCAGCCCAGCTCGCGACGCAGCGCGTCGCGAGCGG
>JBFGFG010000265.1:0-4351 GCA_041579655.1 Nitriliruptoraceae bacterium | reverse complement strand
CTCGGGGCCGCGCAGCGCGCCGATCACGATGGTGTCAGCCCACAGCACGGTGACCTGGAGCGTGCTCGCCAGACCGCGCGGCGCCGCGAAGCGCCAGAACCGGCCGCGCGCCTCGGCGCGTGGCATCGGGTCCGGCAGCGCCGTGGCCCCGACCCGCAGCAGCAGGCGGCGCATCCACACGGCCAGCACCACGGCGCCCAACGCGTACGGCAGGGCCCAGGCCGCGCCGAGCCACCTCGCGCCGACGACGCCGGTCAGCGCCACCAGCCCCAGCTGGAGCCCGGCGCGGCCGAGCTTGTCGGTGGCGGCCGCGGGCACCATCGTGCCGAGCCCCTGCGTGGCGAAGGCCAGCGCGAGGAACAGCGCGGCGAGCGGGATCGCTGGCGCCATGAACTGGAGGTGGTCACTGACCAGCGCCGCGTCGGCGTCGCCACCGAGCATCGAGGCCAGCACGTCGCCGAGGGTCCAGGCCACGACGCCGCCCACCACGCCGACCACAGCCACCACCCGCAGCCCGACCTTCAGCGTCGTGCCGATGCGCTCGGGGTTGCCGGACTCGAGGTCCTTGGAGATGAAGCGTGTGAAGCCGACCTGCGCGCCGGACATCGCGACCTGCGTGAGGATGGTGAACACCGCGATCGCCACGGTGAACGCGCCGACCTGGGCGGTGGTGTGCAGCCGCGCCGCCACCACGAAGGTCGCGAAGGTGAACACCGCGCTGCCGCCCGCACCGACGAGGTTGATCGCCCCGCCGCGGGCGAGCTGGCGGACCTCGCTGGGCACCGCCGCGTCGCTGGTGGTCGCGGTCATGGCTCGGTCCAGCCGAGGGGCTCGTCGCCCATCCAGCGCCCGAGTCGCGCGTTGCTGGGGGCGAACCGCTCCGCGAGCTGGCTGCGCAGGTCCTCGTCCATGGGGGAGCGGCGGTAGGTGTTGCGCGCGACGTAGTCGGAGAGGTGGTGCGGCGGCAGCCCGACCTCCTGGAGCACCCGGTTGTAGACGGTGTCCGGATCCGCGAAGAAGACGTCGGCGTTGATCACCTTCAGCCGGTCCCTGCCGACGACGGCCTCCCAGCGCTCGAGCTGCTCGGCGTACATGCCGCGCGTGACGTAGGAGTAGTGCTGTGCGGCGAACGAGGTGAAGCCGTCGTCCACCGCGAGCCTGGCCAGATCCGCCTGCACGCGCTCGTCCTCGGCGGCGACGGCGTCGCGGAACGACAGCGTCTCGTGCCCCTTGGCCACCTCGTGGCGGTGGTGGGACAGGGCGCGCTCGACCGGGTCACGCAGCAGCACCAGCAACGTGGCGTCGGGGAGCACCGCCTGCAGCCGGGCCGGGACGGCCGGGTGCAGCAGGTAGTACGGCGAGGCCTCACCCGTGATCACCCCGGGCGGGACGCTCGAGGCGCGGGGGAAGTGCCCGAGGTACCAGTCCAGCCCGTGGTGGAAGTGGGTGTCGAAGTAGTGCACCTCCTTCACCAGCGCGGGCCGGAAGGAGGGGTGCTCCGAGAGGTAGCTGTACAGCGAGGTCGTGCCGCAGCGCTGACCACCGATGATCACCACGCTGGGCAGCAGCGTGGCGCCGTCCGGTCGCAGGCGACCGCGCACGGCTGCCGTGGTGCGCTTGACGCCGTCGACGAACCGCTCCGCGGGACGCTGGACGGTGGGGTGCAGCTGGGTCATCGGCGTGCCTCCCGGGCCTGCTCGTCGCGCAGCCCGCGCAGGGCGAGCCCCGCGACCACGGCCAGCACGAGCGTCTGCGACGGCACCAGCTCGTAGATCGGGAACTGGACGGCGGCGACCACGAGCGTCGCCTCGAGCCACACCGCGTGGGGTGCCTGCCAACGGAACGCAGCGATCCATGCCAGGGCGAAGAACCCGGCGTACAGCAGCGCAGCCGGGACGCCGTGGGACACCAGCAGCAGCCACAGCTGACCGTGCGTGCCGATGGACGGGCCGCTGGGGTCGTCCGGGTTCGGCTGGGGCGCTCCCCAACCAACCACCGGAGAGGCGGCCGTCAGGTCGATCGCATGGCTGTACAGCGACGCGCGACCGGCGTCGGAGTGGCCCGTCTCGGAGCGGGCGAGCACGAGCTCGCCGAGCGGCGACGCGAGCCCGGCCGAGACCAGGATCGCCGTGCCGATCGCGATCGCGGCCATCCGGCGTGGCGGCACCCGCCGGATGCGGCGAGCCGCGACGTACAGCACGCCGATCGACAGGCTCAGCCACGACCCGCGGTTCAGCGAGAAGATCCACGGCACCACCGCGAAAACGGCCATCGTCCCCGTGATCAGGCGCCAGCGTCGCGACGGCTGCAGCTGCCACGTGGCCACCATCAGCGGCGTCAGCAGCGCCAGGTTCGAGCCCCAGGCGTTGGTGAACGGGAACGGGGCCTCGGGGCGGCCGACCGGGAAGCCGAGGAAGCGTGACTCGGCAGCGACCTGGAGGTGGACGGTGTTGCGCACCAGCCCGATGTCGAGGATGTGGTTCGGGAGCATGCGCTCGATGATCGTCACGATCTCGAGGCCCGGCGACAGCACGCCGGCGAAGCCACCCGCGACGGTGGCGAACCACAGGGCGGCCACGGTGCGCAGCACGGTGCGGTCGCTGAGCCGTTCCGCGCTGACCCCCAGCACCCACAGCAGCAGCGCGGTGGCGCTGAGGTAGATCGACGCCCGGTAGCCGAACGCGACCCAGCGGTCGAGCGGGCCCAGCACGATCGGTGCCGTCGCGGTCCACGCGAGGAAGGTGAGCCAGACCCCCACGGCGCCCGGCATCGGCACGCGCGCGCGACTGCGTCCCAGCAGCCCGAGGGCGGCCGTGGCGCCGGCCAGCGGGAACGCGAGCACGCCGAGGCCGAGGGTCCACAGCAGCGGGTAGCCGACGAACGCCACGGCGATCGGGATCCACGGCCGGTCGACCCGCGGCTGCAGCGCCACGCCACCGTCGAGCGCGACCGGCAGCCGGACGGGGGTCGTGGTGCTCATGTGGGGCGGTACCCGTAGCGACGCAGCGTGCCGCCGGTGGTCGCGGTGACGAGCCGCCGGCTGCCGGGGTCCATCTGCTCGCGCCAGGCGGTGTCTGCCTTCAGCGGGATCCAGCCGGTGTTCATCCGCATCGGGTTGCCGACCACCGAGTGCGAGGCGCCGAGCAGCACCTTGCCGTCCTCGAGCTGCCCGTTGCGCCAGCCGGGCAGGTCGAGACGCTCCACGATCCGGTCGAGCTCGCGCTCCGGCTCGGTGACGAGGTCCTCGTATCGGGTGCGGATGTAGCCGCCGGGCAGTGCGGCGAGCCCTTCGGCCTGACGGTTGTAGACCACGTACCGGGCGCTGGCGGACAGCGGTGAGTACTGGAGCATCGTCGCCTGCGACCCGTCGGCGGTGTCCGCCCGCTGGACGGACTTCTGCCACGAGTACACCGACCCGCGTGCGTCGCGGACCAGGTGCACCACGCGCAGGTCCACCTCGGGCACCCGCTGGAGCAGCCACGCGAACGAGGTGATCTTGGAGCTGTCGACGATCCATCCGTCGGGGCCGACGACCGCGGCCATCGCACGGGTGACGCGCTCGAGCAGCCCCACGTACAGCGCGACGTCCTCGGCGATTCGCTCGGGCACGCGACCGCGGCGGTACATCGGGACCCACCACGGCTTGTCGACCGTGTCGCGCAGCCGCTGCATCGTCTCGACGGGAACCGCGTCCCAGCCTCCGAACGCGCGCTCGCCGACGGCGGACCAGAACTCGCACGACAGGAACGGCTCGCCGCAGCCGCACAACCGGTTCTCGGCGACACCTCGGTGCCAGGTGTCGCGCAGCTCGCCGACGAAGGTCATCGACGGGTGCTCGCCGAGCAGCCGTGACAGCAGCGTGCTGCCGGAGCGGCCCCAACCACCGACGTACACGATGCGGGGCGGGGGGCCGTCGGCCAGCGGGGGCAGGTCGTCGATGGTGTTCACGGGGTGTCCGGGTCTGTGGCGGCCGCGAGGGCCTCAGCGTGGAGTCTGTCGATGGTGCCGTGCTCGCCCGCCAGGAGTGCCTCGACGAAGGCGCCGAAACGGCGGGTGGCCGCGACGGCCTCGGCCGCGTCGGCCTCCGGGTCGATGGCCATCGCGGCGCGGTCGGCGAGCACCGCGTCGAGCCGGGCGTGCAGCGTCTGCTCGTCGGTGACGTGCACGACGCGGCCGTGCTCGTGCTGGTGGCGGGCGAAGCGCTGCTGGTGGTCGTCGACGTGCTCGCCGAGGGCGGGGTCGCGCGGGATGCACAGCGGCATCGTCCCCGCAGCGCGGATCTGCTGCAGGGTGGCCGGGCCGCCGTGGCTGACCACGGCGTCAGCATCCACGAGCAGCGCGTCGAGCTCGG
>JBFGFG010000264.1:0-4359 GCA_041579655.1 Nitriliruptoraceae bacterium | reverse complement strand
GCTCGGACGCGACCAGCGACCAGAAGCCGTCGAGGTCCTCCACAGACCAGCGCCACAGCGCGTCGTAGTCCGGCAGCGCGCGCCCGGCGACCCGCTCGGCGGCGTCCGCGAACGCGCCCATCCGTGTCGTCGCGCGGGCATCGTCGCCCGGTTCCCACAGCAACCGACCTGCTGCCTCGTTCACGTCCGGCTCCCCGCTGCTCGGCGGACGCCGACGCTACTGCCCGGCGACGTCGGGCTGTCGGACGGCCCGCCCGTCCCGCGGTGGCGGGACTTCGGTCCCTTTCCTGCGTCGCGGCTGGTGGCGACCGTGGTCGCACGGAGGGACTCCCATGCGACGCACGATCACGATCGGTCAGCCGCTGCCCGCGTGGCCGCATCTCGACGAACGCTTCCGTGACGACCCGGGCACCTGGCTCCCAGACCCGCGACCGAACGGTCCCGGTGCTTGGCTCTGTGAGGTCGGGCCCACGCCCGAGGAGGCCCGGAGCTCGATCACCGCACCGCACCGCCGCGTGCGCTGCGAGGTCGGTGACGTCTGGAGCAACAGCGAGGCGCTGCACCGACGGATCACGTGGTCGCCGGTCACCGAGGATGCCGACCTCGTGGCGGCCGACCGGTTCCTGCCCGGCCTCGACGGCCATCTGCACCTCACGCGCAAGGCCGGCAGCCACAGCCTGGTGCTGAGCGGCGAGGTGATACTGCCCCTCGGCCCCGTCGGTGGCGCGCTCGATGCGGTGTGGTTGCGGCGGGTCGCGGACCGCACCCTGACGTCGTTCCTCCGCGCGGTCGCAGAGCGGCTCGGACCTGAGCTCGCCGAGCTGGAGCTGGGCGACGCCACGGATCATGTGGCCGGGCTCGAGCAGCTCAGTCAGGCAGCGGCACGGACCAGCGCAGCCGGGAACCTCCACCGACCCGAGCGCTGAGGTCGCTGCGACCACCGAGCGCCGTGGCCCGCTCCGCCAGGTTGCCCAGCCCCAGACCGGTGCTGCCGCGTGCGCCCTGAGGCGCCGCAGGCCCCACGCCGTCGTCGTCGACGGTCACGTCCAGGGTGCGGATGCTCGCGGCCGCGGTGACGACGATCCTCGACGCCTGTGCGTGGCGCGCCGCGTTGGTGACCGCCTCGCGGACGACCGGCACCACCTCGGACACGATGCCCGGCGGGACCCGCCCGAGGTCGCCGACCGTGCGCAGCCCCTGCAGCCCGGGCGCGATCGGCGCGAGCGCCTCGAGCACCCCCGAGAGCTGCTCGGCGAGGTCAGGCGGGGCCGGCTCGTCCAGCGCGGCGATGATGGCGCGCAGGTCGCCGATGGCGCCGTCGAGCTCGACCAGCGCGCCCTCGATCGTCACGCGTGCGGGCGCGTCGGCGTCGAGCTGTCGGGTCACGCCGTCGAGCCGCAGCGCAGCGCCGAACACGCGCTGGATCACGGTGTCGTGCAGGTCGCGGGCGATGCGCTCGCGTTCGTTCGCCAGCGCCAACGAGCGTGACGTGCGCGCGGCCCGGGCGTTGCGGATCGCCGCGCCCGCGATCGCGGCCAGCGCCTCGACCCGTCGGCGGTCGTCGTCCGTGAACGGGCTCGGCGCATCGGTGAGGTAGAGGTTGCCGAACACCTCGCCACCGATGCGCACGGGCACGCCGAGGAAGGTGGTCATCGGCGGGTGGCCCGGAGGCAGCGGCGAGGACGACGGGTGGCTGGTGAGCCGGTCCAGCAGCAGCGGGGCGCCGGTGCGGATCACCTCGCCGAGCACGCCGTGTCCCGTCGGCAGCGGACCGATGCGCTCGGCGAGGTCGGGGTCCATGCCGTCGTGGATGAACGTCGCCAGCGCCGCACCGTCCGGCGTCAGCACACCGAGCGCGCCGTAGCGGGCGCCCACCATCGCGCGACCGGCCGCCACGATGCGTCGCAGCGTCCCGTCGAGGTCGAGGTCCTCGGCGATCGCGAGCACCGCGTCACGCAGCACCTCGAGCTCGTGGCCGAGATCGGGATCCATCGTCACGCGCGCTCGCTCCGGCCTAGGGTGCAACAAGCCAACCAGAGCATGCATGACGGGGGTGCGCGATGGGAGAGGCGACGGTGACGCGGGTGATGATCGTCGACGACCACGAGGTCGTGCGGCAGGGGCTGCGGGCGCTGCTCGAGTCCGACCCGTCGCTCGAGGTGGTCGCCGAGGCCGGCAGCGTCGGCATGGCGGTCCAGGGTGCGCTGGAGGCGAAGCCCGACGTGCTCGTGCTCGACGTGCGGCTGCCCGACGGGACCGGCATCGAGGTGTGCCGCGAGGTGCGCTCCCGGCTCCCTGACGTCCGGGCGCTGATGCTCACCTCGTTCCCCGATGACGAGGCCGTGTACGAGGCGATCATGGCGGGGGCCAGCGGCTACCTGCTCAAGGAGACGCGCGGCACCGACCTCGTGGACGCCGTGCAGCGGGTGGCCGCGGGCGAGTCCCTGCTCGACCCGGCCGTCACCGGTCGGGTGCTGGCACGGCTGCGTCAGGGTGACCAGGAGGACCCGCGGGTCGCGAAGCTCACGCCGCAGGAGCGCCGGATCCTCGCGCTCGTGGCCGAGGGGCTGACGAACCGCGTGATCGGCGAGCAGCTGCACGTCGCGGAGAAGACGGTGAAGAACAACATGTCGTCGATCTTCCGCAAGCTCGGCATGGAGCGTCGCACCGAAGCGGCCGTGTTCTGGTCACACCTGCAGGACGAGGACTGAGCGACGGCTGGTCGCCGCGCCGGCGTCAGGCGATGGTGGTGTGGACCTCGAGCTGACCCTCGAGCGTGCGGTGCACCGGGCAGCGGTCGGCGATCCGGCGCAGGCGTTCGCGCTGGTCGTCGTCGAGGTCGCCGGTCAGGGTGATGGTGCGTCGCAGCACACCGATGTGGCCGTCGGTGTGCTCACACTCCGCGCAGTCCTCGGCGTGGACGCGCTCGTGGGTGACCTCGGCGCGGGCCTCCTCGAGCGGCCAGCCCTTGCGGTCGGCGTACATCCGCAGCGTGAGCACCGTGCACGACGCCAGCGCTGCGCCGAGGTGGTCGTACGGCGTCGGGCCGGCCTCCGTGCCGCCCGCGCTGCGCGGCTCGTCGACGATCATCTCGAACCCACGCGCTCGCACGTCGGCGCGCAGCCCGTCGGTGTTGACCGCCACGACGCGGTCGTCGCCGTAGCTGCGGGCCACGTCGTCGGTGGCCGGGGCTGCGGCGTCATCAGCGGCCTCCACGTCAGGGAGGTAGCGGTCGGCCCAGGCCGCGATCACCTCGGCCACGTAGCGGGCGTCCGCAGGGTCCGACAGCAGGTGGTCGGCGTGGTCCAGCGACACGAAGCTCTTGGGGTGGCGCGCTGCCTCGTACAGGCGGGCGGCGTTCTCCACGCCGACCGTGTTGTCGACGGGGGAGTGCAGCAGCAGCACGCTCGCGTCGAGCTCGGCCACGGTGTCCAGCAGCGCGTGGCGCTCGAGGTCGGCCAGGAAGCCCTCACCGAGCCGGAACGGGCGTCCACCGATGCTGACCTCGGCCTCGCCGGCAGCCCGGATGGCGTCGCGGTCGGACTCGCTCAGCAGCTCACGGACGTGCTCGACGTCCGACGGCGCACCGACCGTCGCCACGGCCGTGACGGACTCCAGCCGAGCCGCTGCGGTCAGCACCGCCGCGCCGCCGAGCGAGTGGCCGACCAGCAGCGACGGGGGCGCGATCGTCTCGCCGAGGTACGCGGCGGCCGCGACGAGGTCCTCGACGTCCAGCGAGAACGTGGTCGCGGCGAAGTCGCCTTCGCTCGACCCGAGACCGGCGAAGTCGAAGCTCAGCACCGCGAAGCCGCGCTCGCGCAGCGCCGAGGCGATCCTGCGCGCCGCGCGGAGATCCTTGCTGCAGGTGAAGCAGTGGGCGAACACCGCGGTCGCACGGACCGGCCCACCGGGCTGCTCGAGGCGTGCGGACAGCTGCTGGCCGCGGCTGTTGGGGAAGGTGCAGGTCGAGGACGGCACGGGCGCTCCGAGATCGGGTGGTCGTAGCTTCGCCAACGCCAGAGGTGGCCGTGTGCGTCCCCGGACAGTGCCCGACCGGCCTCCGGCAGAGCAACGGCGCGCACGCACCGCGCAGGGCGCAGCGTGTGCGCAACCGCGGAGGCGTCCCGCGCGTCACAGTGTGGAGAGGCCCGGGGGGACCGACCATGCTGATGCACCAGGACACGACGAACCCGACGACGGCCGCCACGGACGCGGACCGCGTCCACGCGGCGGTCGCGGCGCTGAGCTGGCTCGACCGCGAGGCGCTCGTGCTGCGCGGCAGCCGCGACGCCCCGGTGCTCTCCCCGCTGCAGCGCCGCACGCGGCTGCTGGTCGAGCGGGTGACGAGCCACGCGCCGC
>JBFGFG010000263.1:0-4372 GCA_041579655.1 Nitriliruptoraceae bacterium | reverse complement strand
CGGCGAGGATCGCCTCGAGCGCGGCGATGCGCTCGGAGAGCTCCTGGTACTCGTCCTCGAGCGCGAGCCGCTCCATCGCCGCGAGGCGCCGCAGCCGCATGTCGAGGATCGCCTGCGCCTGCAGGTCGGAGAGCTCGAAGCGCGCGATCAGGCCCTCGCGCGCGTCCGACGCGGTCGCCGACCCGCGGATCGGCGCGATGACCTCGTCGAGGTTGTCGAGCGCCTTGAGCAGCCCCTCGAGGATGTGGGCGCGGTCCTTCGCCTTGCGCAGGCGGTGCTCGGTGCGGCGCGTGAGCACGGTGCGCTGGTGGGCGAGGTAGTGGCGCAGTGCGTCGAGCAGGCCGAGCGTGCGTGGCGCGTTGTCGACGAGCGCCACGAAGTTGACGTTGAAGTTCGTCCGCAGCTCGGTCGAGCGGTAGAGCTGGTCGAGCACCTTCGCGGCGTCCTCGCCGCGCTTGAGCTCGATCACGATGCGCATGCCGTCGCGCGACGACTCGTCGCGCAGGTCACGGATCGCGGTCAGCTTCTTGTCGTTGACCAGCGCTGCGATCTTCGTGAGCAGGTTCGCCTTGTTCACCATGAACGGGATCTCGGTGACCACGATGCGCGGCAGGTTCCCGCTGCGGACCTCCGAGGTGGCGGTGGCCTCGACCGTGATGGCGCCGCGGCCGGTCTCGTACGCCTCCTTGATGCCGTCACCCTCGATGATGCGCGCGCCAGTCGGGAAGTCCGGCGCAGGGATCTTGTCGATGATGGTGTCGAGGCGGGCGTTGGGGAACTTGATCAGGTGCAGGCAGGCGTCGATCACCTCGCCGAGGTTGTGCGGGGCGATGTTGGTCGCCATCCCGACCGCGATGCCGGTGGCGCCGTTGACCAGCAGGTTGGGGAAGCGCGCCGGCAGCACCGTCGGCTCCTCCTCGTAGCCGTCGTAGTTGGGGACGAAGTCGACGGTCTCCTCGTCGATGCCGGCGATCAGCTGCATCGTGAGCTTCGACAGCCGCGCCTCGGTGTAACGCATCGCGGCCGGCGGGTCGCCGTCGATCGAGCCGAAGTTGCCGTGCCCGTCCACCAGCAGCTCGCGGGTGGAGAAGTCCTGGCCCATGCGCACCAGCGCGTCGTAGATCGAGGAGTCACCGTGCGGGTGGTACTTCTTCATCACCTCGCCGACGGCCGACGCGCACTTGCGGAACGGCCGGTCGGGGTGCAGGCCGGACTCCCACATCGAGTACAGGATCCGTCGCTGCACCGGCTTGAGCCCGTCGCGCACGTCCGGCAGCGCCCGGCCCACGATCACGCTCATCGAGTAGTCGAGGAACGCCTGCTCCATGCGGTCCACGATGGACACGCCCTGGATGTTGCCCTCGTTGAGGGTCATCTGGTCAGGCACACGAGCCTCGTCGGTCGGGGGCGGCACGGGGGGCGTACGAGCCTAACGACGGGTCGTGGCATGCTCCGCGAACCGACACGGATCTCAGACGCTCGGCGCGATCGTGACCGGCACGGCCTTGGAGACCGGCGTGTTGCTGCCGATCGCCGTGGACGACAGCGGGATCAGCGGGTTCGCCTCCGGGAAGTACGCGGCGCAGTCGCCGTCCGGCAGGTCGTGCAGCACGATGCGGAAGCCGTGGATGCTGCGCTCGCCGTCCGCTGCGTGGCTGGTGACGTCCACGCGCTGGCCATCGGACAGGCCGCGAGCGTCGGCGTCCGCGGGCGACAGGAACAGCACGCGGCGGTCGCCGTGCACGCCGCGGTAGCGGTCGGAGTCGCCGTACACCGTGGTGTTGAACTGGTCGTGGCTGCGGATCGTCATCAGCGTGAGCGTGTCGTCCGGCGTCGGGGTGGCCGAGCCGCCGTTGGGCAGCGGGTAGGTGGTGAGCACGGCCCGGCCGTCCGGCAGCCCGCTGAAGTCACCCTCGCGGGGCGGGTTCGGCAGCGCGAAGCCGTTGTCCTGCCGGATGCGGGCGTTGTAGTCGTCGAAGCCGTCCACGCAGCGCTCGATGACGTCACGCAGCGCGTCGTGGTCGTCCCCCAGCGCCCGCCAGTCCACGGGGGTGGTCGCACCCACCGACGCTGCCGCGAGCCCCGCGATGATCGCCGGCTCGGAGCGCAGCATCCTGGACGCGGGCTTCGCGCGACCGGTGGACCGGGTGACGACGCCCATCGACGACTCGACGGTGATGCACTGCTGGCCGGCGTCGGTGACGTCCGCCTCCGTGCGTGACAGGCACGGCAGCAGCAGCGCGCTGCGACCCGCCAGCAGGTGGCCCCGGTTGAGCTTCGTGGCGACCTGCACGGCGAGCCCGACGCTGCCGAGCGCCGCCGCGGTGGCGTCGGTGTCGGGCGCGGCCTGCAGCATGTTGCCGCCCAGCGACACGAACACGTCGACCTCGCCGCGCGCAGCTGCCTCGATCGACTTCACCACGTCGTGGCCGTGCTCGCGCGGCGAGCTGAACCCGCCGCCGATGCCGGCGTCGAGCCGGGCGAGGAACGACTCGTTCGGGCGGTCCCACACGCCGACGGTGCGGTCGCCCTGCACGTTGCTGTGCCCGCGGACGGGGCACAGCCCTGCGCCCTCGACGCCGATCGCGCCCCGCAGCAGCGCGAGGTTCGCCAGCTGCTGGATGGTGCCCACGGCGTGCTCGTGCTGCGTGATGCCCATCGCCCAGCACCACACCACCCTGCGGGTGCCGGCGATCAGCTGCGCCAGCATCGCCATGCGGTCGCGCCCCAGCCCGCTGGCCTGCTCGAGAGGCTCCCACGGCTGCGCCTCGAGGTGCGCACGGAGCTGCTCGAAGCCGCTGGTTCGCTGCGCCACGAACGCCTCGTCGACGCCGCCGGCCTCCAGCAGCGCCTTCTGCACGCCGGTCAGCAGCGCGAGGTCGCCCCCGATGCGCACCTGCAGGTGCTCCTTCGCGAGCGCGGTGCCGCCGCCCAGCAGCGCCCTGGGAGCGCGCAGCGGGTTGGTGAAGTCCTGTGGGTTGACGAACCGCGACAGCCCGACCTCGTCCATCGGGTTCACCGACACGATCGTCCCGCCACCGTCCACGCACGCCTGCAGCGCGGTGAGCATGCGCGGTGCGTTGGTGCCGGGGTTCTGCCCGAGCACGATGATGACGTCGGCGACCTCGAGGTCCTCCAGCGTCGTGGTGCCCTTGCCGATGCCGATCGTCGGCGACAGCGCGTCGCCCGACGACTCGTGACACATGTTGGAGCAGTCGGGCAGGTTGTTCGTGCCGAGCGTGCGAGCCCACAGCTGGTAGAGGAACGCGGCCTCGTTGGACGCGCGCCCGGAGGTGTAGAACACCGCGCGCTCGGCGGTGGTCGCGGCCAGCGCCTCGGCGAGCATGCCCTCGGCCGCCTCCCACGTGACGGGCTCCAGATGGGTCGCGCCCTCGCGGCGCAGCATCGGGGTGGTCAGCCGGCCGGCGTCGTTGAGCCAGCGGTCGTCGTGGGCCAGCAGCTCGTCGATGCTGTGGCGGCGGAAGAAGCGCGGGTCGGCGCGGTGCTTGTCCGCGGCGTCGGCCACGGCCTTCGCCCCGTTCTCGCAGAACTCGGCGAACGAGCGGTTCGCCGGGTCGGCCCACGCGCATGACGGACAGTCGAAGCCGTCATGCTGGTTCACGCGCGTCAGCTCGCGCAGCCCCTTCACTCCGCCGCGCGACAGCGCGACCTGACCGGAGCGCAGCACGGCGGGGATCCCTGCCGCGTGCTCCGGCGGCTCGTCGTGCCGCAGCGCGCCCTCGTCGTGGGGCGGTCGTGCGGCGGTCGGCTCGCTCATGTGGTGGCTCCGGAGGTGACGTGCTCGATGCGGTGCGCGCCGGTGAGGACGGTGCCGCCGTGGCTGCGCCCGAGGAAGGTGACCAGCGTGAGGTCGGATGCCTCGGCCGTTCGGACCGCGAGGTCCGTCGCCGCGCCGACGGACGCCACCACGGCGACGCCGGCGGTCACGGCCTTCGCCACCAGCTCGAAGCCGGCGCGCCCCGACAGCAGCAGCAGCTCCGGGGGGTCGCCGGCGCGCAGCGCGGCGCCGATGACGGCGTCCACGGCGTTGTGGCGGCCGACGTCCTCGCGCACGTGGCGCAGCACGCCGCCGGTGACGGAGCCGGCCGCGTGCACACCACCGGTGCGCGCGTGCAACGGCTGCTGCGCGCTCATCGAGTCCAGCAGCCCGGCGAGCTCCGGCAGCGAGACGCGCAGCTGCGGCACGACGCGATGCGCGCAGCGCTGGACGAGCGACTCGAGGTCCTCGCGGCCGCACAGCCCGCAGGCGGCGGTCGCACCGTGGGAGCGAGCCGCGACCGGGGGGACGACGTCGGCGTCCAGCCGCACCGTCACGGCGTTGCGGTCGACCGTGCCGGTCTCGTCGCAGTGG
>JBFGFG010000262.1:0-4380 GCA_041579655.1 Nitriliruptoraceae bacterium | reverse complement strand
GTCAGCCGGACGTCGTCGCCGGACGGCACGTCGTCGGACGGCGCGTCGTCGGCCGTCTCGGGAGACGTGTCCTCGTCGGACGGCGCGTCGTCGGACGCGGTGTCGTCGGACGCGGTGTCGTCGGAGGCGGTCGCGTCGAGGTCGAGCGTGGGCTCGGCGTCGTCAGCGGGCATGGGGGAGTCGGGGTTCGTCACTCGTGCTACCTGTCGTGTGCGCAGAGTGTGCCGGTCTGCGCACCGTTCACACCATCGGGGGGTGACGTCGCGCCCTGACCGCTCGCCGCTCGATGCGGGTCAGTCGAGGCCCGCTAGGGCCCGCAGCTCCGCGATCAGGTTGCCGGCGTCGCCCCGCTGCTCGGCCATGAGGGTACGCAGCAGGGTGAGCAGCACGTCGATCTGGAAGGGCTTGCTCACGTACGCGTCGGCGCCGGCGCGGTATCCGGCCTCGCGATCGACCTGCTGGTCGCGTGCCGAGAGCATGATCACCGGCAGCGCGGCGGTGCGCTCGTCCTGCCGCCACCGCTCCAGCACGGTCAGGCCGCTGATCTCCGGCATCATCACGTCGAGCACGGCCAGATCAGGCACGGTCGTGGCGGTGTAGGCCAACGCCTCAGCGCCGTCGCAGGCCACGACCACCTCGCCCATCTCGCCGAGCGCGACCTCGAGCAGCATTCGGATGGACGGGTCATCGTCGACGACGAGGATGAGCGGCACGGTGGCTCCGGGTCTGCTTGACGTTGGTGCGCCGAGGTCGGCGTCAGCCGCTCAGTCGAGGGTCGCGAGGCCCTTGAGCACCGCCATCATCTCTGAGCGTTGGTCCGCGGCGCCGTCCAGCAGGGTGCGGGCGAGCGCGAGCAGCGCCGGTGGATCGAACGGCTTGGTGAGGTAGGCGTCTGCGCCGTTGCGGTATCCCTCGACGCGATCGGCTCCGCCGTCGCGACCGGTCAGCATCACCACCGGGATGGCTGCGGTGCGGTCGTCGGCGCGCAGGGATGCGAGCAGCGTCATGCCGTCCACGCCGGGAAGGCCGATGTCCAGCACCGCCAGATCGACGTCGTGCTCCGTGAGCAGGCGCAGCGCGGCGTCGCCGTCGGCGGCGGTCACGACCTCACCGACGTCGGACAGCTCGAGCTCGAGCAGCGTCCGGACGGACGGGTCGTCGTCGACGACGAGGATCACGGGCATGACAACCTCCAGGATGTGGCTCCCGTCGGCTGCGGGCCGGGGGACTTTCGCACGTCGATCACAGCAGCCCGTCCAGCGCGGTCGGGTCCAGCTCGAGCTCGGCGACGACGTCGGCCGCGGCCGCGGTCATCCTCCCGAGGGCGGCGGCCAGCAGCGCTGCCTCCTGCTCGCTGAGCATCGTCACGAGCCGGCTGCTGAGCGCCCGGTCGAGCGCGGCGAACCGGTTCGCGAGCTGGTGGCCGTGCGCCGTGGCTCGGAGCACGACGTGGCGACGATCGTCGGGATCGGGTGTGCGCATCACCAGGTCGACGAGCACCAGCTCGTCGACTAGCCGTGCCACCGACGCGATGTGTCCGTCCGTCGCGTCCGCCACAGCTGCCAGCGAGCGTGCGCCGTCGGCGACGGCCCGCAGCGCCCGGAGGTGGTACTGGCCGAGCGGTAGGTGCTGCACGAGCTCGGCGTGCACCGCGCCCTCCGCGTCGCGCATCCGCAGCCACGCCGCGACGGCGTCGTCGTGGGCGGGGCTCATGGTCGACCTCGATGCGTTGGGGACCGTGCACCCGCATGGTGCCGCTCTGTGGCGGTGTGGTGGCTGAACCGCTCGAGATGCGTGATGCCCAGCGCCTACAGGCGCCGGGCATCACGATGTTGCGTGGCTCAGAACGGGAACAGGCTCTGCAGCGTCATCTCGACCGCCACGTCGCCCGGCTCGGAGACGTAGTTGCGCACGTGGATGTCGAACGTCTGGCAGTGACCGATGCGCCCTGCGGTGGCGGCCTCGGCGTTGCCGTCGAGCGGGTTGAAGGCGTGTGACTCGCCGACGAGGACGCCGTCGGCGTACAGGTCCATGTCGAGGTCGCCGGTGTGCTCCCACGAGATCGCCACGTCGGCGCTGGCCGAGGTGTGGTGCGGGCTGACGTCCACGAGCACGGTGTAGACGTCGGTGCCGGCGTCCTGCATGCCGAGCGGGTCGGGCTCGCCACCGAGGCCGAGCGGGTACGGCGAGGGCAGGCTCGGCGTGGCGATGACCTCCTGCAGCCCGTCCGTGGTGAGGATGAAGTCGAGGCCGGTCTGGGCGAGGCAGGCCTCGCTGACGGGCGCGTCGCCACCCTCGTCGGACGACGTCTGGTTCATGCTCGACGTCGCTGGGGCGGCGGCGATCATGGACAGGGCAAGAACGGGGAACAGCAGCTTGCGCACGGTGGTCTCTTCGGTGGCTCGACGGATGGTCGGACGACGGAGGGATCGGTCCGCAGCGGGACTTCGACGCACCACCCTGCGGTTCCTGCAGGGGTGGCCGTGCTGCCCCCGGATGTGGTCACCTACCCGCGGAGGACGTGATGACCGACTGCTGCGACAGCCCAGACAACGACCGCGTGTTCACGCGGGCGACCGCGGCCACCACGGCGCGCCGCTACCGCCGCAGTGGCCTGGTCGCTGATGAGCGGGCGCTGCTGGCGCCGGTGCTCGCCGCAGGCGTGATGGGTGCGCAGGTGCTGGACGTCGGCGGAGGCGTGGGGCAGCTGGGGCTCGCGCTGCTCGACGCCGGGGCCGCCCGGACCACCACGCTCGAGCTGTCGCCGAACTACGTCGAGGAGGCCGCGTCGCTGGCCTCCAGCCTCGGCGTGGACCCGGCGCGCGTGCGGCACGTCGTCGCTGACGCCTCCGACGCCGACGCGTTGCCCGGTGAGGCGGACGTGGTGCTGCTGCACCGCGTGCTGTGCTGCACCACGGCCTGGCGCGAGGTGCTCGACGCGGCGGTCACGTCCGGGGCGGCGACCATCGCCGTGAGCATCCCCCGTGAGACGGTCCGGGCACGAGCGGCCGCCGCGTTCGACACGCTGCTGCACCGGCTCACGGGCCGCCGCTTCACGCTGCACGTGCACCCCCACGACGAGGTGCTCGCCCACCTCGCTGCGCACGGGTTCGCGGTCGCCGCCGACGGTGGTCGATGGTTCTGGCGGGCGCTGGTGTTCACCCGCTGAGCCTCGCTCGACGTCGCGGACGCCGCCTCAGCGCAGCGGCGTCACCAGCGGTGCGGGCAGCGTGGGCAGCGCTGCGTCATGGGTGAGCGAGCCCTCGCCCGCCCGCAGCGACTCGATCCGAGCGAGCACGGCGCGCCGGGTCCTGCCGGGTGTCCCGGCCGCCCGCTCCGCGCGCTGCAGGCCGCGGAACGAGTCCAGCACGTGGCTGACCTCGTCCGTGGAGTGGCCGTAGAGGTGGAACGCGGCTGCGTCGATGTCGTCGCGCCAGCGCTGCCGGGTCGCCTCCGGCACGCACACCGGCTCGTCGAGGCCGAGCGCCCGGGCCACAGCCGCGCTGGCGGCGGCGAGCCCGACCACGCGCTGCGCGATCCAGGAGCCGAGGCTGCGCTGCGGGTCCCACGGCGCGGCCGCACCCAGCGCGTCCGGCGTCGGGACCGGCAGCTGGCGCAGCACGAACACGTTGACGTTGGCGTCCTCGATCTTGCAGCGCAGCACGTGGTCCAGCGGAAGGCTGTTGAGCAGCCCGCACAGCAGCACCGCGTGCGCAGGCGTGGTGTCGAGCACCACCAGCGAGTTGCCCACGCCCACGTGCGGGGCCAGCGCAGCGACGAGCGTGCGGTTGCTGGCGCGGCCGCTGATCAGCCGCACCACCAGGTGCAGCTCCCGATCAGGCGTGCGGCGCTGCACGTCGTCAGGCGTCACGAAGCGCCACGCGCCGGCCGGCGCCGCGGGGTCGGTGCGTGCGAGCGTGTCCGCCTCGGTCCGGGTCGGGCTCAACATGCGGCTGGCGCGGTGGTCGTGCTGCGCGACCAGCTTGCCCTCCAGCAGCGGCACCCGACCGGTCGGGTCGGTCGAGAACAGCCGCGCGTCGTTGGTCATGTCGAACGGTCGCGTGAAGCGCACGCGCCACGGGTCGCCGTCGACCTCAGAGACGCGAGCGTCGGTGGTGCGCACCAGCACCGGGTGGCGACGGTGGAGCGCCACGACCAGCTCGAGATCGACGCGGTCGCCGGCGGGCACCAGCGTCCCGGTGTTGGGGTTGCACAGGCCCAGCGCCGGCCGGTCGACCTCGAACGCCCGGGAGCGCCACGTCTCCGCGTCGTCGAGGTCGTGGGCGAGCACCACCTGCGGGTGCCCGGCACCGCCGCGACCGGCCGCGACGACCAGCGAGAACGGCAGCGGGGCAACGGCCGCGAAGTGCGCGCCAGCGT
>JBFGFG010000261.1:0-4383 GCA_041579655.1 Nitriliruptoraceae bacterium | reverse complement strand
GGCGCCGAGGGCGCGATGGACGCCGCGAACATCCTCAAGCCGCTGCTCGCCCGCGGCGCGCTGCGGATGATCGGCGCGACCACGCTCAAGGAGTACCGCCCCATCGAGAAGGACGCGGCGCTCGAGCGGCGCTTCCAGCCGGTCACCGTCGGCGAGCCCTCGGTCGAGGACGCGGTCGGCATCCTGCGCGGGCTCAAGGAGCGCTACGAGGTCCACCACGGCGTGCGCCTCACCGACGACGCGCTGGTCGCCGCGGCCCGCCTGTCGGACCGCTACCTCACCGACCGGTTCCTGCCCGACAAGGCGATCGACCTCATCGACGAGGCGTCCGCCCGGCTGCGCATCGCGATCGACTCGGTGCCGCCGGCGATCGACGTGGTCGACCGGCGGGTGCGTCAGCTCGAGATCGAGCGGGTCAGCCTCGCCGAGGACGCCTCCGAGTCGGCGGCCGCGCGGCTGGCCGACATCGAGTCCGAGCTCGCCGACCAGCGCGAGGAGCTCGCCTCCCTGACCGCAACGTGGCAGGAGGAGAAGGACGCCATCACCGAGCTGCGCGGCGCGATGGAGGAGCTCGAGCAGACCCGCGACCAGGCGGCGCTGGCCGAGCGCGACGGCAACCTCGAGCGCGCCGCCGAGCTGCGCTACGGCAAGGCTGTGGACCTCGAGCGCGCCGTCGCGTCCGCGCAGGAGCGCATCGACGCGCTGCGCGCCGACGGCGGCACGATGCTCGCCGAGGAGGTCACCGCCGAGGACATCGCGCGCGTGGTCTCGGCGTGGACCGGCATCCCGTCCACCCGCATCGGCACCGACGAGTCCGCCCGGCTGCTGCAGCTCGAGACCGAGCTGCACCAGCGGGTGATCGGGCAGGACGAGGCCGTGTCAGCCGTGGCCAGCGCCGTGCGTCGCTCGCGTGCTGGCATCAGCGACCCGGACCGGCCGCTGGGCTCGTTCCTGTTCCTCGGGCCCACCGGCGTGGGCAAGACCGAGCTCGCCAAGGCGCTCGCGCTGCACCTGTTCGACGACGAGCGCGCGCTGCTGCGCCTCGACATGGGCGAGTACCAGGAGAAGCACACCGTCAGCCGTCTCGTGGGTGCGCCCCCGGGCTACATCGGGCACGACGAGGGCGGGCAGCTCACCGAGGCCGTGCGCCGACGCCCGTACAGCGTGGTGCTGCTCGACGAGGTCGAGAAGGCGCACCCGGACGTGTTCAACACGCTGCTGCAGCTGCTCGACGACGGCCGGCTCACCGACGGGCAGGGTCGCACGGTCGACTTCCGCAACGTCGTGATGCTGATGACCTCCAACCTCGGCGCGACCCACATCCTCGACCCGAGCATGGGCGACGAGCAGATGCGCGAGGCCGTGCTGGCCGAGGTCCGCACGTTCTTCCGTCCCGAGTTCCTCAACCGCATCGACGAGACGGTGATCTTCCACCGCCTCACCCGCGAGCAGCTGCGCGAGATCGTCGACGTGCAGCTCGAGCGGCTGCGGTCGCGGCTCGCGCAGCGCGACCTCACGCTGGTCGTCACCGACGACGCGCTGACGTGGCTGGCGGACCGCGGGTACGACCCGGTCTACGGTGCCAGGCCGCTGCAGCGCGTGCTGCGCACGGAGGTCGAGAACCCGCTGGCCGAGGTGCTGCTGGCCGAGGACGGCTCCGATCGGGCGATCGTCACCGTTGACGTCCGAGATGGTGCGATCCACGTGGGCCTCGGCTGACGCGGGCGACGCGGAAGAGGAACCACGCAGGAGCTCTGGCAGGCAGGAGGGGCACCCTTGCGCGGGTGCCCCTCCTGCTGTGCGTGGGGGGACGGGTCGTGGCTAGCGTCGGGCAGCCGAAGACCGAGGAGGCCGTCGTGCAGCTCCGCACCATGACGCAGGAGGACGTCGCCGAGGCCGGGCGGATCTTCCGCGCCTCGCTGGGCGAGTCCGCGCCGGCCGAGCCCGAGCGCTACGCCCACTACTGGGACGTCGAGCGCAGCCTGGTGGCACAGGGTGACGACGGGCGGCTCCTGGGGGTCGCCGCGACCTGTCCCAGCGAGCTCACCGCCGTCGGTGGGGTCGCGCTGCCGTGCTACGTCGTGCCGTCGGTCGGCGTGCGGGCGGATGCGCACGGACGCGGCGTCGGGCGCGCGCTGCTGGAGCGGCAGGTGGCCGACGCGGTCGCGAACGGCGACGCCGTGATGGCGCTCAACGCGTCCGAGACCTGGATCTACGGCCGGTTCGGGTACGGCCCGACCTCGGCGTGGTGGTCGGTCGACCTCGACACCCGCCTGCTGCGCTGGCGGGACGACGCCCCGCGCGCGACCCCGGGCAGCATCAGCGAGATCACGCCCGAGGAAGCGCAGCAGCTGCTGCCGGCGCTGCACCGGCGCGCGTTCGGTCGGTGGGGCGGCGAGCTCTCCCGCGGCGCGAACATGTGGTGGGTCGCGTTCACGCCGCGCAAGGGCAAGGAGCTGCCGCTGTTCGCCGTGCTGCGCGACGACGCCGGCGAGGTCGTGGCCGCCGCCGCGTACACGGTGAAGATCGGCTTCGACGACACCGGCTTCGCGAACACGCTGGAGCTGGTGGACCTGTTCGGCGTCGACGAGCGGGCCGAGGGCGTGCTGGTGCGGTGGCTGCTGGAGCGCAACCTGGTGGGTCGCTTCAAGGCCGAGCGGTTCAACCCGCGCTCGGTGATCCGCGCGATGCTCACCGACGAGCGTCGCTGGCGGACCACCGTCAACGCGGACGCGGCGTGGGTGCGGGTGCTCGACGTGGCGCGGGTGGTGGCGGCACGCACGACGTTGGCGTCGGGCACCGTCGTGCTCGAGGTGCGCGACCCGCTCGTGCCGGGCAACGACGGACGCTGGCGGATCACCGGCGACGGCGACCGGCTCACGTGCGAGCCGACCACGGAGGCGGCCCAGCTGAGCGCCGACGTGCAGCTGCTCGCGCCGATGCTGTGGGGCTACCAGCGGGCGTCCGCGCTGGCGCTCGCAGGTCGCCTCGAGGTGGCGGACGAGTCAGCGTTGCCGGCGCTGGACGCGCTGCTGGCCGTCACCGCCCCCTCGTGGTGCTCCGTGGGCTTCTGAGCACACACGCGGTGCCGACATCGGGCGTGGCGGCCACAGGGATGGCATGCTCCGCACGACGCGAGGAGCGCATCGGTGGAGGAACGCCTGAAGGGGTTGGCGCTCGGCGCCGCGCGTCTGGGGTTGGTCGGGCTCGCGCTCGTGCTGGCGCTGGGCTCGCTGGCGTCGTCGGCCGCGCGGACGTTCTGTCCCGAGGTCGAGGACGCGTCCAGCACGGTCGTGGTCGCGGCCGGAGCTGGGGCAGTGCTGGCCGCCGTCGTGGAGGACGACACCCTCGTGCCGGTGGCGCCGTCCGAGCCTGACACGCCCGCCACCGCACCGACGGACGAGGCGACCTCGCCGACCGCGCCGACCGAGCCCGGCGAGGAGGTCGTGCTCGACGGCTCGTGTGCCGGCGGTGTGCGGGCGTGCGCCCCGCCGCTGCTGTCGTCGGTGCTGCGTTACGGGGACGAGGCCTGCGCCGAGCAGGCGCCCGGTGAGCTGCGCGGTCGGCTGGTGCCGCCGCTGCTCGGCGCGATCGCGTCGCTGGGCGGCGCCTGGGCGCTGCGCCCCCGCCACGGTGAGCCCGTCATCAGCCGCGTCTGAGCACGCGTCTGAGGACTCGCCGGCCGCGCCGGGATGGGGAGCAGCACCTGACCGCGACGTAGCCTCCACGCGACACGGCTGGGAGCATCGGGTGCAGGACCTCGCAGGGGCTCGGGTCGTGGTGACCGGTGGTGCCGGCTTCGTGGGCTCGCACCTGTGCGACGCGCTCGTCGCTGCCGGCGCCGACGTGCTGGTGCTGGACAACCTGCGCACCGGCCGCCGCGAGAACCTCGCCCACCTCGGTGACGCGGTCACGCTGGTCGAGCACGACGTCACCGACTACATCGAGGTCGACGGTGCGGTGGACGCGGTGCTGCACCTCGCCTCGCCCGCGAGCCCCGTGGACTACCTGCGCTGGCCGATCCAGACGCTGAAGGTGGGCTCGCTGGGGACGCACAACGCGCTCGGGCTGGCGCTGGCCAAGGACGCACGGTTCCTGCTGGCGAGCACCAGCGAGGTGTACGGCGACCCGGAGGTGCACCCGCAGCCGGAGAGCTACTGGGGGCACGTGAACCCGGTCGGGCCGCGCGGCGTGTACGACGAGGCGAAGCGTTTCGCCGAGGCGCTGACGCTCGCGTACCACCGCACCCACGGCGTGGACACGCGCATCGCGCGCATCTTCAACACCTACGGCCCGCGGATGCGCGTCGACGACGGTCGCGTCGTGCCGGCGTTCCTCGCCGCGGCCGACGCGGGCGAGCCGCTGACCGTGCACGGCGACGGC
>JBFGFG010000260.1:0-4383 GCA_041579655.1 Nitriliruptoraceae bacterium | reverse complement strand
GGCGGACAAGGGTCTGGCCGTCTGACGCCAGCCGCTCCCGCGGAAGCGGTCCGTCAGCAGCGCTTCCGCGGAAGCGCCCCGCCGTCAGAGCATCGCGCGGATCGTGTCCACCGCGGACTCGGCGAACTTCTCGCTGAGGCTGCGCTGCTCGAAGCGGCCAAGCTCCATCTCGTCGGAGCGACCGATGTCGTCCACGATGTGCGACGCCAGCTCAGCCACCACGGCGGGCCCGTGGATGACGCCGATGACCTCGTCGTCCTGCTCCAGGGAGCGCATGTTCATGTTCGCCGAGCCGACGATGGCGACGTCGTCGATCACGGCGACCTTGCAGTGCAGCATCGTCGGCTGGAACTCGTACAGCCGCACGCCGGCCTCCAGCAGCGGCTCGAAGGAGGCTCGGGCGGCCAGCCGTGACACACGCTTGTCGACGTGCGGACCGGGCACGACGATGCGCACGTCCACGCCGCGCTCGACGGCCTCGCACAGCAACGTCAGCATCGCCTCGTCGGGAACCAGGTAGGCCGTCGCGATCCAGATCCTGTTCCCGGCGTTCTCCATCAGCGCGCGCAGCACCAGCGCGATGTCGGTGGCGAACTGACCCGGCTGGCCGCGGACGAACTGGACGTCGACGTCGCCGGGGGCGTGCTCCTCGGTCGGGAGCAGGTCGGCCAGGGGCAAGCGCTCGCCGGTGGCCTCGTGCCAGTTGGTGCCGAACGCGCTCACCAGCGAGGTCACGCACGGGCCCTCGAAGCGCACGTGGGTGTCACGCCAGGACTCCGGTGCGTCCGCGCAGCCGGTCCACTCCTCGGCGATGCCCACGCCGCCCGTGAAGCCGACGCGGCCGTCGCACACCAGCACCTTGCGGTGGGTGCGGTGCTGGCCGGTGAACGTCTCGTCCATCGAGATCGCGGCCTTCGCCAGCTTCGACGGCGGGCGGAACCAGGCGAAGTCACCGCCGGCCTCGGTGATGCGTTCGACGATGTCGGGCGACATCAGGCGACCGCCGACCCAGTCCACCAGCACGCGCACGTCGACCCCGGCGCGGGCGCGCTCGGCCAGCGCGTCGGCGACCTGCTCGGCGATGTCGCCGGTCCAGTAGACGTAGGTCGACAGCAGCACGGACTGCTCGGCCTCGGCGATCGCGGCGAGCATCGCGGGGAAGATCTCGTCACCGTTGCGCAGCACCGTGACCGCGTTGCCTGAGGTGGCGGGAACCCCGACGGTCGCCTGGATGAGCAGTCTCGCGTCGGTCATGGCGTACCCCGGGTTGGTCCGTCGCAAGGCATGCCCAACGGCCCGCCGAGCTAGACCTGCCGTCAGGCGCGGCCACGGTCGCGCGGGTGCACGCCGTCGCACCGGCGACAGGTCGCGGACACCGAGGTGGGGTAGACCTGCACGTCCAGCCGGCGGCCGCAGCGCGTGCAGAACCTCGGCGTGTCCAGCTCGAGCGCCGCCGCGCAGCGCTCGTGGCCTGCCTTGCCGGCCGTGCCGACCTCACCGCACGCGGCGCACCACGGGCCGAGCGCTTCCGCGGAAGCACCCGCGTCCGCGGGGCCGGGCTGGCTCACAGCAGGTCCTGCACACCCCGCACGGGGATGTCGAGGTCCTTGAGCATCTGCACGTCCTGCTGCGGGGTGCGGCCCAGCGTCGTGAGGTAGTTGCCGATGATCAGGCCGTTGACGCCGCCGAGCAGGCCTGCGGACTGCAGGTCCTTGAGCGCGATCTCGCGGCCACCGGCCAGACGCAGCAGCGTCCACGGCAGCACCAGGCGGAACAGCGCGATGGCGTGCAGCGCCTCGCGGGGCTGCATCGGCTCGCGGTCGGCCATCGGGGTACCGGGGCGCGGGTTGAGGAAGTTCAGCGGCGTCTCGGTGGGGCGGAACTCGGCCAGCTCCAGCGCGAGCTCGGCGCGCTGCGCGGGGGTCTCGCCCATGCCGACGATGCCGCCGGTGCAGACCTCCATGCCGTGGTCGCGGATGAGGTTGAGGGTCTCCCAGCGCTCCTCCCACGTGTGCGTGGAGGCGACGTTGGGGAAGAAGCTGCGCGAGGCCTCGAGGTTGTGGTTGTACTTGATGACCCCGGCGGCCTTGAGGCGCTTGGCCTGGTCGGCGGTGAGGATCCCGGCCGAGACCGCGACGTGCATCTCGGTCTTCTCGTGCACGATCGCGGTGAGCGCGAGGATGTTCTCCATCAGGCGTTCGTCGGGGCCGCGCACGGCGTAGACGATGCAGAACTCGGTGGCGCCCTGCGCTTCCGCGGATGCGGCGGCCTGCAGCACCTCGGCCTCGGTCAGCAGCGGCTGCGGCTTGACCAGCGTCTCGAACGCGGACGACTGCGAGCAGAACGTGCAGTCCTCGGGGCAGCCGCCGGTCTTGCCGGACACGATCGACTCGAGCGCGACCTCCTCGGAGGTCCACAGCACGCGCACGCGGTGGGCGAGGTCGAGCATCGCGTCGAGCACGGTCCCCTCGGGGCGCTCCTCGGACGGCAGCGCGGCGTCGATGTCGAGGTCTGCGAGCGCGTACGCCATGTCGGCGGTGAGCGTCTCGCGCCGGTCGATCAGCGACTCCTCGCACAGGGTCAGCAGCTTCGCCGGGTCAGCGACGTAGGCGGCGACCGCGGCGTCGTCGCGGGACGGGGTGGTGGCGATGGGCACAGGGACCTCCAGGAGTTGCGGGGAAGCCTACGGCCGCCCCCCGAACCGGCCAACGCGTGCCCGTCCACAGCGCACCCAGGCCCGTCCGCCGCCGGACCACCGATCCTGGATACGCCTCTATCGAGCTGCCTATTAGCGTGGTACAAATATTCACACGCACATCCACCCGAGCGCCCGTAAGCACGGGGTGCCTGACCACGTGATCCGGCACGTGCTTCGGTACGCGATGGCGGTCGTGCTCACCGACGGTCCGAACGGAACGATGCAGATGCACCTCGGTTTCAGCCCTGTCGATGCCACGCCCATCGAGGTCGGCACCGTCGTCGACCCGGTCGACGGCCCAATCGCCATCCACGCGATGCGGATGCGTCGCACGATGATGGACAGGCTGACGCGATGACGACCTCCGATCGGATCCCCGACGCTCCTCAGCCCGAACGGATCACTGACGCCCGGGCCTGGGAGTTGGCGGAGTGGTTCGAGCACGGCCTCACCGACGAGGAGATCGCCGTTGCGGAGGTCCGTCCCGGGCCCGGTCGCCCGGCGCTGCCGGAGGACGAGCGGCGTGACCTGACGGTGCAGGTCCGGGTCACCAAGCTGGAGCGGGCGCTGATCGACGCGGCCGCGCAGGAGGCCGGTCTGTCGCGATCGGACTGGTTACGCAAGGTCGCGCACGACGCCGCCGTCGGCGCCTGACGGGCCGCCCTCGGACGGTCGAGGGTGTCGCTGTGCCGGCATGTCGGCTGAGGGACTCACTCGACGGTGGGATGGGGCGCGGCTCAGTCGGCGAGGGCCTGGAGGTCTGCCGACGTCGCGGTGCCGCCGAGGGCGGGCGTGAACCATGCTCGGGCGTCGGCCGCCGCGATCGTGCCGTCGGCCAGCGCCGCGAGCCGCGGGACGACGCCGTGCAGGCGGCCGCCGGAGAGGCGTGCGAGCTCGGCGAGGTTGGTGCGGGTGGCGAGGTCGGGGTCCATCGGCCAGCCGCTGACCACGACGCCGGCGAGCGCCAGGCCGCGACGGTCGAGCTCGGCCAGGGTGAGCGCGGTGTGGTTCAGCGTGCCGAGCCCCGGCCGCGCCACGACCAGCACGGGCAGCTCCAGCGTGGCCGCGAGGTCCGCGCAGGTGGTGCCGTCGGTGCCGAGCTCGACGAGCAGACCGCCGGCGCCCTCGACCACCAGCCGGGCGTGCGGCGCGGCGAGCGCGACCTCCCCCACCGTCGCGCGCAGCGAGGCACCACTCAGCGCCACGCCGGCGAGCCGACCTGCGACCGACGGAGCCAACGACGCGCCGAGCGTCGTGCCCGTCACCACCTCGACGCCGGCGGTCCAGGCGGACACGTCGCGTGCGTCGTCGTCACCGTCGTCGGTGCCGGACTGGGCTGGCTTGACGTAGGTCACGGCGTCGCCGCCGTCGCGCCACGCCTGCGCCAGCGCGGCGGACACCACGGTCTTGCCGACACCGGTGTCGGTGCCGGTCACGAAGACGTTGCGCGGCACCACCGGGGTCTCGCTGCGAACCCCCGCGACGTCGAGCTGGCTGCGCAGCGCGTCGCTGCTGCTCGGGGCGCTCACGGCGCGTCACCGAACGCCGCCACGGCGTGGGCGATGTCGGCCGGCGTGTGGCTGGCCATGGTGGTGGCGCGCACCCGCGACGAACCCGCTGGCACGGTCGGCGGCCGGATCGCGACGGCCAGCACGTCGTCGGCCAGCAGCCGCTCCATCAGCGCG
>JBFGFG010000259.1:0-4406 GCA_041579655.1 Nitriliruptoraceae bacterium | reverse complement strand
TGCCGGCGCCGATCAGGCCCACGGCCACGCCGCGGTGCCGCTCCGGCACCGCCGCGGCCGCCAGCGCCGGCGACGGGATCCAGATGCAGGCACCGCCGAGCCCGAGCACGACCAGCGCCGCCGCCAGCGCCGGACCACCCGGCGCGACGCTCGCGCCGGCGAGACCGACCACGGCCAGCACCATGCCGATGCGCAGCACCGTCACCAGCCGCAGCCGGGCCGTGGCGCGGATGACCAGCACCGTGCCCAGCAGGTACGCCGCGACGTTGACCGTGCCGAGCAACCCCGCCAGCGAGTTGGACAGGCCGAGGTCGTCACGCACGGCCGGCAGCAGCACGCTGTAGGTGAACCGGCCGAACGCCTGCGCGACGGTGGCGGCCAGCGCCACGAGGGCGACGGCGAGCCAGCCTCTGACGACGTCGCGATCCATCCCGCGCACGCTACGCGGTCTGCGCGACCCGTCCGATCTGCGGCGTCCCACCTGCGAGCGTGCGGCTCATCGCAGGGCAACCACCTCACGGTCTGCCGCCGACGTTCGCGCCGCCTCGATCACGCGCAGCACCGCAAGGCCGTCGTCAGCCGAGACCGGCAGTGGCGCGGCGCCGGCGAGGTGATCGCGCACGCCCCGGTAGTACGCGGTCCAGTCGCCGTCCTGGGTGGGCACCGGCACGCCGTCGTCCCCGCGGTGCAGCCGGCCCCACGCCTCCTGTGGCTCGACGCCGGACTCGCCGGGAACGGCCACGCCCGTGGCCCGCAGCGCCGCTTCCTGCACGTCGAGACCGTGCTTGACGTACGTCCCACCGTCCCCGCTGACGCGGAACCGAGGGGTGGCTGCGCCTGCCAACGCGCTGGCATGCAGGTGCGAGGTCCGTCCTGCGCCGTGGTGCAGCGCGATGAAGACGTCGTCGTCGGCGGGCTGCCCGCGGCGGTGGGCGAGCTCGGCGTACACAGCCTCCACCGGCCCGAACAGCACCAGCGCCTGGTCCACCAGGTGCGACCCGAGGTCCAGCAGCAGCCCGCCGCCCTCCACGGAGGTGGCGGTGCTGCGCCACACGTCCTGCGCGACGGGCCGCCAGCGGTCGAAGCGCGACTCGAGGCGGTGCACCTGCCCCAGCGAACCGTCGCCGACGAGCCGCTGGATGGTGAGGAAATCGCCGTCCCATCGGCGGTTGTGGAACACGCTCAGGGGCAGCCCACGTCGCCGCGCCAACGCCACCAACTCGTGCGCCGCGTCGAGCGTCGGCGCCAGCGGCTTGTCGACGACCACGGCCCGATCGGCCTGGAGCGCCTCGCGTGTGATCGCGGCGTGGCTGGCGTTGGGCGTGGCCACGACCACGAGCCCGGCGTCGAGCGAACCGTCGCGCAGCGCGTCCGCCACGCTGCCGTGGACGCGTACTCCCGGGTGGCGCCGGCGCGCGAGCGCGGCCGCCTCTGGACGGGACGTCACCACGCCCGCGACGGAGAGACCCGGGGTCGCGGTCACCAGCGGGTCGTGGAACCACGCGCCGGCCAACCCGTACCCCACCAGCAGCACACCCGTCATGCCCACCCCCCGATGCTCGAGCCCGGTCCGCGGACGTGCCATCGATGCTCGTGGCGCAGCTCGCGGCCGCAACGGACGGACGTCCCGCGTTGGGCGGCAAGGCACGGGTGGGTGACATCCCTCACGTACCGCCGCGCTCGCGCGTTCGTAGGTTCGAGGAGGCCGCGGAGCGCGCCGCGGCCTGCAGCTGATGAGCCAGAGGGGTCGCCCATGCGGAGCAGGACACGAGGCACGACGGCCATCACGGCCCGGATCCCGCGAGCGGCACGACTGCTCGCTGCCGCGGCGACGCTGACCCTGCTGGTCAGCGCGTGTGCCGACGACGGGGCCACGGTCGACGACACCGCGACCGGTGACGCCGGCGTCGACGACACGCAGACCGACGATGCGGGCTCCGGGGAGGACGGCAGCATCTGGGTGCTGCTGCCGGACTCGTCCACCTCGGCCCGCTGGGAGACCGATGACCGCCGCTTCTTCGAGCAGGCGTTCACAGACGCTGGCGTGGACTTCACCATCGTCAACGCCGAGGGCGACGCCCAGCAGCAGGTCAGCCAGGCCGAGCAGGCCATCGCCTCCGGCGCTGCGGTGATCCTGTTCGTCAACCTCGACTCGGGGTCCGGCGCCGCGATCATCAGCCTCGCGCGATCGGCCGGCGTCGGGGTCATCGACTACGACCGCCTGACGGTCGAGGGGCCGGGCGCCGACGTGTACGTGTCGTTCGACAACGTCGAGGTCGGCCGGACGATGGCCACGGTGCTCGAGCCCGAGATCGATGCCCTCGACGCGGAGACGCCCAGGGTGGTGATGCTCAACGGCGGCCCGACCGACAACAACGCCACGCTGTTCCGTGAGGGCTACGCCGAGACGGTCGAGCCCAGGGTCGCGGCCGGCGACTGGGAGCTGGTCGCCGACCAGGCCGTGCCGGAGTGGGACAACGCGCAGGCCCTGACCATCTTCGAGCAGATCCTGGTCGACGCCGGCAACGACGTCGACGCCGTGTTCGCAGCCAACGACGGTCTGGCGAACTCGGTCGTCGCAGCCCGCAAGAGCGCCGGCCTCGACCCCTTCCCGCTCTCGGGCCAGGACGCGACCGTCGGCGGCATCCAGAACATCCTCGCCGGCGACCAGACGATGACGGTCTACAAGCCGATCGCGGACGAGGCGGCAGCAGCGGCCGCGGCCGCGATCGCACTGCTCAACGGCGATGACCTCTCGAGCCTCACCGGCGGCGCCACGATCGACAACGGCACCAACGAGGTCCCGTTCATCGCGCTGGACCCCGTCGCGGTCACCGCGGACAACGTCGGTGACACCGTGGTCGCCGACGGGTTCCGGAGCTGGGACGACATCTGCGTCGGCGAGTTCGAGCAGTACTGCCCGGAGGATCGCTGAGCATGCGACCCGGGAGCAGCCGATCATGACCGTCACGGCGGGGCTGGCCGCGGAGTCGGGGGTGACGTCGCGCGTGGATCCGCTGCTCGAGTGCCGAGCCGTGAGCAAGCGCTTCGGCGCGGTCCGCGCGCTGCACGAGGTGGACTTCGAGGTGCGGGCGGGCGAGGTGATGGCGCTCGTCGGCGACAACGGCGCGGGCAAGTCCACGTTGATCAAGGGCATCGCCGGCACCCAGCCGTTCGACGGCGGGCAGGTGCTGTTCGACGGCGCCCCGGTGACGCTGCGCCGGCCGCAGGACGCGTCGCGGCTCGGCATCGAGGTCGTCTACCAAGACCTCGCCCTGGCGGACAACCTCGACGTGGTCGCCAACATGTTCCTCGGTCGTGAGAAGACGCGCTCGATCGTGCTCGACGAACCGGCGATGGAGCGCGAGGCCCGCGGGACCCTCGACTCGCTGTCGGTCACGACGTTGCGCTCGGTGCGACAGCCTGTCGCCGCGCTGTCCGGCGGCCAGCGCCAGGCGATCGCGGTCGCCAAGGCCGTGATGTGGAACTCGCGGGTCGTGATCCTCGACGAGCCCACGGCCGCGCTCGGCGTCGCCCAGACCCGGCAGGTGCTGGACCTCACCAAGCGGCTGCGCGACCGCGGGCTCGGGGTCGTGATCATCTCCCACAACCTCCACGACGTGTTCGAGGTCGCGGACCGCATCACCGTGCTGCGGCTCGGCGAGCAGGTCGGCGTGCTGCGCACGGTCGAGACCGACCAGCAGCAGGTGGTGCACGCGATCACCGCCGGCGAGCTCTCGCACGTGCCCGGCATGGAGTCGTCATGAGCACCGGGACCGACATCAGCCACGAGCCGGTGACAGACGTCGAGGGTGTCGACGACTACCTGCGCACGTGGTGGAACCGCGTCCGCCACGGCGAGCTCGGGTCGCTGCCGATCGTCGTCGGCATCGTGGTCATCGTCGCGATCTTCGGCGCCCTCAACGAGGTGTTCCTCAGCAGCGCGAACTTCGTGAACCTGCTGCTGCAGCTGTCACCCATCGCCCTGATCGGGATCGGCGTCGTGTTCGTGCTGCTCATCGCCGAGATCGACCTCTCGGTTGCCTTCGTGGGTGCGGTCGGGGCGGTCGTCACCGCGCTGCTGCTGCGGCCTGGCGATCCGGGGTGGCCCTGGTACGCCGCCGTCGCTGCGGGGCTGGCCATCACCACGGCGATCGGCCTGCTGCACGGGGTCATCATCACCCGGTTCCGGGTGCCGTCCTTCGTCGTCACGCTGGCTGGCTTCCTCGCCTGGTCCGGGGTCGTGCTGATCCTCACCACCGAGACCTCGCAGTCCGGCACGATCATCATCCAGGACCGCGTGGTGCTGGGCATGACCAACAACGTCCTCCCCGACGCCGTGAGCTGGGCGCTCGGGGCAGGGCTGGTGGTGGCGTACGCGGCGCTGCAGCTCGCCGAGATCCGGT
>JBFGFG010000258.1:0-4415 GCA_041579655.1 Nitriliruptoraceae bacterium | reverse complement strand
CGCCAGGTGGCCCCGCCGTCGACCGAGACGTGGACTTCCGAGATGCGGGCTCCGTTGCAGAACTGGTCGTACTCGACCGCCACGAGCCGCTGGTCGGCGCCGTTGGGCGGCGACGCCGCAGCCAGCCCCACCAGCGAACGGGTCGGGTCGCCCGGCCGCTCGACGACGCGCCAGGTCGCGCCGCCGTCGTCGGACCTCGCGAGCCGCTCGCAGCCGAAGGCCGCCACGAGCGCGTCGCGGTCGGACGGGTGCGTCCCGAGCTCGAGGACCCCGCCGACGTACACGCCGCCGCCGGCGAGGTGGCCGGCCAGGGACGGGTCCGTCGCCATGGTGTGGACGAGCGTGAAGGCGCGACCCCCGTCGTCGCTCCGCCAGAGCTGCCCCGGCTGCAGCAGCGGCGCAGCGAGGACGAACAACCGGTCAGGGTCGGCGTCCGAGGTGACCAGGTGGCAGCCCTGGTGCGGCGGGCATGGTGGCGTGCCGCCCGACATCGCGAAGGCGCCGGGTAGCGCGAGCTCGAACGGGCCGCCGTCCGAGCTGGTGAACACCCGGCCGCCTCCGGCGGCGATGCCCGCGACGTCCCTGGTGAGGACGTGGACCCGGTCGACGCCGGGCTCCACCACGACCGCGAGGTCGGCGACCAGCCGACGTGGCTGGGCCGGCATCGCCAGCAGCGACCACGAGCAGCCGGCGTCGTCGGAGCGGGCCACCCCGGTCCCGTCGCTGACGACCAGCACCTCCCCTTCGACGCCGGACGCCGCCACGAGGCGCAGCGGGCTCGTGAGGCCAGCGGGGACGTCGAGGACGCGCCACGGCCCGTCCACGACGCCGCATCCGCCGGGCGCCCCGGCCGCGGCCGTCACGACCCCAGCCGGCGGGACGAGGACGACGGCCAGCGCCACCGCTCCGAGCAGAGCGGCGGCGCGAGCCCGGAGCGGGGCGCGCGAGGCGCCCCGTCCGGTGTGCGTGGTCGCGCCGCTCAGGGCAGCAGCCCAGCGTCGCAGTACGCGTCCTCGACGGCGTGCAGCGAGCCGGAGGCGGGGCCTGCGAGCTCGTGGGCCTCGTGGACGACGGCGGCGCCGGTGGCGTCGCACTCCGGTGCGGCCGCGGCCGGGGCGGCGAGGAGGGCCAGCGCGGCCCCTGTGGCGGTGATCGTGCGGATGAGCATCTGTGTTCCGTTCGTTCGGGTGTCACGGCGGACCTGGCTGGAACGCCGAGTTAGGAATGACTCTCAGAACAGTAACCAGAACGGTTCGTGGCCTGCAACCCGACCGATGTGTCGCCGCGTCAGGCTTGCTCGCGCGCGTCCGCAGGGCCGCCACCCGGAAATGCCCGCACACGACGACGCCGCACCCGAACGGGTGCGGCGTCGTGGTCAACGCTGGTCGGTCAGACCTTGGGCTCGGGCCGGCCGACATGACCGTCGAAGCCGTGACCACGCTTCGGGACCAGCACCGCGCGGGTGAACTCGCACACCACCACGCCGTCCTGGTTGTAACCGATGGTCTTGACCTTCACGATGCCGCGGTCCGGCTTGCTGTTGGACGCACGCTTCTCGAGCACCTCGGTCTCGGAGTAGATCGTGTCACCGTGGAACGTCGGGTTCGCGTGCTTGAGCGACTCGATCTCGAGGTTCGCGATCGCGCGGCCGGAGACGTCGGCCACCGACTGGCCGAGCACGATCGAGTACACGAGGTTGCCGACCACCATCGCCTTGCCGTGGGTCGTGGCCGCGGCGGCGTAGTTGTCGTCGCTGTGCAGCGGGTGCTGGTTCATCGTGATCGAGCAGAACAGGATGTCCTCTGCCTGCGTGATCGTCTTGCCGGGCCAGTGCTTGTAGACGTCACCGACCTCGAAGTCGTCGAGGTAGCGGCCGAAGTCCTCGGTGGGCATCACGTCTCCTGCTGTGGCGGGCTGGTTGTCGGCGCATCAAACCGTGCCGCGGTGCTCGGGCGCCAACCGGTCAGGCCCGCGGGAGCAGGCACCGGACCTCGGCACCACCTGCGGCACCGGAGGTCGCCATCACGTGGCCACCCGCCCGCTCGACGGCGCGCCGGACGATGTCCAGCCCGAGACCGGAGCTGTCGCCCCCCGACCGGCCGCGCTCGAACACGTCCACGTCGGCCGGGAAGCCCACCCCGTGGTCCGCCACGGCGAGCACGACGTGGTCGCCGTCGCGATGCATCGACACGTCCACGTCCGTGCCGTGCGGCGTGTGTCGGAAGACGTTGTCGAGCAGCACGTCCATGCAGGTGGTCAGGTCACCGGCCGGGAGCAGCGTGGGCATCGCCTCGTCGGGGGTCGCGAGCAGGATCGAGCGGCCCTCGTCCTCGGCCAGACCGCGCCAGAACGCGACCCGTGCCGCCACCAGCGCCACCAGGTCGGCGGGGGCGTCGCCACCACCGCGCGAGGGCGAGCGCGCGTCGTCGATGACCTGCGAGATCGCGCGGTCGAGCCCGAGCAGGTCGTCGAGCAGCCGCTCCCGCTCGGCCGAGTCCGGCAGCTGCTCCATGTCCAGCCGCAAGGCGGTCATCGGCGTGCGCAGCCCGTGGGAGAGGTCGGCCGCCTGCTCACGGGCCTCGGCCTGCAGCGAGGCGATGCGCCCAGCGAGGTGGTCGAGCGCGCCCGACACCCGCGCGAGGTCCGGCGGGTCCTCGACCCCTGCGCTCGCCTCCAGGTCACCGGCGGAGAGCCGTGCAGCGGTGTCGTGCAGCGCACGTGCGGCATCCACGGTGGTGCGACCCATGCGGTCGGCCAGCAACGAGGCACCGGCGACCAGCGCTGCACCCAGCGTGCCGAGCGCCAGCCACGCGCTGTGGACCCCGCTGCGGTCCACCACGACGCGCACGTCCACCACCAGCACGCCAGCGTCGGCGATGACGGGGACCAGGAAGCGGCGCACGTCGTCCTGCGCGAACTGCAGCGACGAGACGTCGCTGCGGGCGGTCATGATCGCGTCGTCGACCTCCACCGGGTCCCCGATCACGGCGCCGTCGGGGAACACCACGCTCGCCGTGCCGCCGAGGTCGGCAGCCGTCGCGGCCAGCACCTCCTCGAGGGTTGCCTCATCGACGAGCGCCGCCGTGGGCGCCAACGACCTCGCCGCCAGCTCGGCAGGGCGTACCGCGCGGTCCGCGGCGAGCGCCGAGACCATCGCGAACAGCGGCACGAGGAACGCGATGGCCACCAGGGTGGTGCTGGCCAGGGCCAGCATCACCAGCCTGCGCCTCACGCCGGATCCACCAGCTTCACACCGACGCCGCGCACGGTGTGCAGGTAGCGGGGCTCCGCCGCCGACTCGCCGAGCTTGCGGCGCAGCCACGACAGGTGCACGTCGATGGTCTTGTCCGCACCGCCCATGGGCTGGCGCCAGACGTCGGCCAGCAGCTGCTGGCGCGACACGACCTCACCCTCGTGCTCGGCGAGGTGTGCGAGCAGGTCGAACTCGAGGCGCGACAGCTCCAGCAGCTCGTCATCGAGCCACACCGAACGACCGCGCAGGTCGATGCGCAGACCGTCGAACTCCAGCACGGTGGGCGCGTCCTCGCCGCCGGCACGGCGCCACACCGCCTGGATGCGCGCCTCGAGCTGTGCCGCCGAGTACGGCTTGACGATGTAGTCGTCGGCGCCGTCGTTGAGGGTCGCCACCAGCTCGGCGTCGTCGTCGCGGGCCGTGGCCACGATCACGGGCAGGTCCGAGACCGAGCGCAGCATGCGCAGCACGTCACGACCGTCGAGGTCCGGCAGGCCGAGGTCGAGCACCACCACGTCCGGGGCGGACTCGGAGATCCGCTGCAACGCGCCGGCGCCGGTCGCGACGTGCGACACGTCCAGCCCACGCTGTGAGAGGGCCCGGAGCACGGCGGTGCTGATGCGGGCGTCGTCTTCGATGAGCAGCACGGTGACCATGCACGTGACCGTACGTGACGAACGACACCCGCGAGCGGTGTCCCGACAGCTCGGCCGTTCTTTAACCAACTCTTGAGACGGCCAGATGGACGGTCACGTACAGTGGTCATGACGACCGGAGCATGGCGTGCACGAACCGAGCACTCCCCGACGCACGAGCTGGCAGCTGGCCGCCCTCTGGGCCGTCGGCGTGAGCGGTGCCGTGGTGCTGTCCAGCGCGGTGGTGCTCGGCGCCGCCGGCCGGGTCACCGACCCCGTCACGACGTTCCGGCTCGCCTCGGGCGCCGACGGCGTCACCACGGCCGGCGACACGATGCGCTCCGCCGCCGCGCCGGACCGCGCCGAGCGCTGGCCCGACCTCGACAGCTTCCGGCTCGCGCTCGCGACGGGATCGCTGCTCGAACGCTCGGCACCGCTGGACGGCAGCTGGACCGAACCCGCGACGTTGGGGCCGCTGGATGACGGCGACGCCCCCGAGCAGGACGACGACACGACGCTCGTGTCGG
>JBFGFG010000257.1:0-4423 GCA_041579655.1 Nitriliruptoraceae bacterium | reverse complement strand
TCAGGCGTGACGGGCAGCTCACCCGTGCGCTCGACGTGGTCGGCGATCCAGTCCACCAGCGCGTGCCCCGCAGCGCGGAACTCGTCGCCCGTCATCCCGTTGCGCGCCACCTCTGTCGAGCGCTCGGTGTCGGTCACGTGCGGGGCCTTCGTCGTCGGTCCGCCGGAACCTACGGTCGCACGCGCTGCCTCGCCGGAGGCGTCACATCTCGTACCGTCAGCAACAACGCGACACGCGATGACACCGCGCAGAGGAGGGCTCCGTGGAGGCACGCAAGCGGCTTCGCCGGGTGGTCAGCGACCCGGCCGCGGACCCGGCCCGCGTGGCGCTCACCGTCACCGCGTTCCACGACCGCTCGCTGGACGTGGACACCGCGCTGCTGCGCGTGGACGCGCTCGCCGACGTCGTGCGCACCACCGGCCCCCACGGCGAGCCGGCGCCCGCACCGGTCAGCCCCGAGGAGGTCGTCGCGCGGCTGACCGCCGTGCTCGGCACCCACCTCGGCTACCGCGGCGACAGCTCGGTGCCGCGCACGTCGCAGGACGCGCACCTGCACGTGACCCTCGACACCCACCGCGGCATGCCGGTGACGCTGAGCGTGCTGTACGCCGCGGTCGCCCGCCGGCTCGGTGCCCCGGCCTTCGTCATCAACCTCCCGGGCCACGTCGTGCTCGGCGTCGGTGAGGGCAAGGACGTGGTGGTGCTCGACGCCCACGACGGTGGCCGCCGGATGACCGAGGCCGAGGTCGCCGAGCTGGTGACCCGTGCGACGGCCGGCCGCACGGCGTTCCGGCGCAACATGCTGCGACCGGCCACGCCGACCGAGCTCGCGCGTCGCATCCTCGCCAACCTCACCGTGGACCTCAGCCGCGAGCAGCACCCCGGCGCGGCGGTCTGGACCGTGGTCGCACGGCTGCTGCTGCCCGACCCCGACCCGCGCGACCACCTCGTGCTGGCCTCGCTGCTCGAGCGCTCGGGGCGGTTCGTGCGGGCGGCGCAGGCCTACGATCGCTACCTCGAGACGGTGCCCGACGCACCGGACCGCGACGAGGTGCTCACCCGCGCCCGCGCGGCGCGCAGCCGCACGAACTGACCCGGTGGACGACGTGGACGACATGCGCATCGACGAGCTCGCCACGCGAGCCGGGGTGACCAGTCGCACCATCCGGGACTACCAGGCCCGGGGGCTGCTGCCGGCGCCGCGGCTCGAGGGCCGCACCGGTTGGTACTCGCGGGAGCACCTCGCCCGGCTCGAGCTGATCGCGGACCTGCAGGACCGTGGCTTCTCGCTTGCGGCCGTGAAGGCGACCCTCGACGCGTGGGCCCAGGGCAACGACCTGCAGGGGTTGCTCGACCTCAACCAGCTGCTGCTGGCGCCGTGGGGCGACGCGGACCACCAGGCGCGCGAGATGCCGGTGACCGAGCTGCTCGAGCGGTTCAGCTTCGTCGAGGACCTGCCCGGCACGGTGAACAAGGCGATCGGGTCGGGGCTGCTCGAGCCGCGTGGGGACCACTTCCTCGCGCCGGCGCCGGTGATTCTCGAGGCCGCCGAGGACCTGCTGCGGATGGGGATGGACATCGACGACCTGCTCGAGCTGCTGGCCGAGACCCAGGCCGACACCACCCGCATCGCCGAGCGCTTCGTCGAGCGGGTCGCGCCGTCCGTGATCGACCAGCTCGCCCGTGAGGGCGTCACCGCGGCGCTGGACACGGTGCGCCGCCTGCGCCCGTTCGCGCTCGGCGCGGTCCGGGCTGTGCTCGACGCCGAGCTGCGCCGCACCATCGACGCCCGGCTGACGCAGATCGGCATCGACATCGACGCCCACGGTGTGAAGGGCCTCGCGATGGCGGACCCCGCCGACGCCTGACGGCTCAGTGCGCGACCAGGCCGATGGCCTGCCACGCGCGGCCGCCGACGCCCTCCAGCAGGCCGAGCTCGCGGAACGTCTGCACCGTCGTGTCGGCCGCCCAGCGCCTGGTCTGCTGCCAGTGCGGGTTGGAGCGCCGCGCCTCGATCGCGTCGCGCGCCCGCAGGCCGACGGCTCGGTACACGCTCGGGCCGATGAGCTCCTCGGTCGCGGTCCACGCGATCAGCGGCAGCGCCAGCTTCAGCCAGCTCTTCGCCAGCCGCCCCATCCCGCCCTCGACGTCGCGCTGCAGCATCGTCGCGGCCAGCCGCATGTGCCGTGCCTCGTCCACCACGTGCACGCGGCTGACGTCGCGCACCATCGGCACGATCCGCTCGTCGTCCATCGCGACGCGCTGGAACTTGTCGAGGATCGCCTCCACGTACAGCGTCCCGCCCATCGCGATCGCGTCGCCCATCAGCGGCGTCGACATCAGCCGGCCGGCCTCGTGGGCCTGCCGCGACACGGCGTGGAACGGCACGTCGAGCTCGCGGATCATGCGCGCGAACATGTTGGAGTGCCGGCACTCGTCGGCGACCTCGGTCAGCACGTACGCCGAGTGCTGGCTGAGCATGTCACCGTCGTACACGTGTCGCGCCAGCATCCGCATCAGGATCACCTCGAACCAGATGCCGGTAGCGGCGATGCTGCACATCTCATGCTTGGAGAGCTCCACGCGCTGCGCGTGGCTCATCGTGTCCCACAGCGGGGTGCCGTACAGCGTCAGCAGCTCGGGCGGTGCGAACCACTCGGCGTCGCCGACGCCGACCTTCTCGTCCCAGCGGACGTCGTGGTCCGGCATCAGCGTGAACTTCTCGGACGACAGCAGCAGGCGCCGCGCGGTCTGCTCGGCGTCCGGGGCGCGGGTGGGTGTGCGGCGCCGCGCGGCCGGGCCGTCGATGGCGGGGGCTGCTGACATCTGGGACTCCGGTCGTCATCCGTCGCGTCTCTATGTTACGCCAGTTGATGTCACATGCAACGCTGTCGTGGAAGCCGCCGTGCGTGGCATGCACCGGCGTGGTTCGGTGGCGCCGACCGAACGCGGCTGACAGGACGCTCCGTGATGCCCTCCCCCGAGGCCGAGGACCTCGTCACCGCTGCGCTCGCCCACGCGATCGACGAGGTGATCGAGACCGGCGGACCCGTCAGCCCGACCTCGATGCACCGCACGCTGGACGAGCCGACCGACGTCGTGCGCCGCTACCGCGCCGACAGCCTCGAGGGCGCGCTGGCCGGCGCGCGCGAGCGGCTCACCGGCTGCGAGGACGACCTGTGGGTGCTGGTGTGGGACGGCTACATCACCATCGACGACTGGCGCACCGACGCGTTCTACGCCCACCTCGAGGTGAAGGGCGAGCCCACCGCGCACCTGTTCGCGATCCGCTACGGCCTCGACGCCGCCGGCTCCATCGGGCCGCTCGAGGCTCGCTTCTACCTCGGCCCCGACGGGCGCTACGGCCAGCCCGGGCGCTCGCACCCGCTCCCGCCGGGCGAGGGCGCGACCGCGCCCCACGGCCAGGTGCTGCCGGCCAAGCGCCGTTGGTTCCGCCGCCGCTGAGGGCGACGTCGCTCAGTCGTGCAGCAGCTTGCGGGGGCCCGGGCCCTCGCTGCTGATCTCGTCACCGGGGTTGACGATGTGGCACCGCTCCAGGGACAGGCAGCCGCAGCCGATGCAGCCGTCGAGCCGGTCGCGCAGCCGCGTGAGCACACCGATCTGCTCGTCGAGGCGTGCTCGCCACTCCGCGGAGAGCCGCCCCCAGTCCTCGGCGGTCGGGGTCCGCCCGTCCGGGAGCCGGTCCAGCGCCTCCCGGATCTCGTTGAGCGTGACCCCGAGCTCCTGCGCCACGCGGGTGAACGAGACGCGCCGCAGCAGCTCCCGGGGGTAGCGGCGGTGGCCGGCCGCCGTCCGCTGTGGGTGCAGCAGCCCCTCGTCCTCGTAGAACCGCAGCGCCGAGGTCGCCACGCCGGTGCGCGCGGCCACCTCGCCGATCGTCAACGTCTCCATGCCTCGCCCTTCCCGCGGCCGGTCGCCCGTGCGTGCCCCGCACGACACCTAGACTTCAAGTTAACTTGAAGTCCTACGGTGCTGCCACTCCCGCACGACCCCAGCCGACGTCAGGACCCACCACATGCGCCCCACCCCGTTCTCCCGCCCCCGCCTCGCCGTGCTGCTCGGCTCGAACCGTGAGGGCCGCTTCGGGCCGACGCTCGTGCGCTGGCTCGTCGAGCGTGCCGAGCTGCACGGTGGTTTCGAGGTCGACGTGCTCGACCCGGCGGCGTTCGAGCTGCCCATCTCCCACCCCCGCGACACGCGCGCTGCTGCGGGCCCGTTCCTCGACCGGCTCGACGCCGCCGACGCGCTGCTGGTGGTCACGCCCGAGTACAACCACAGCTTCCCCGGCATCCTGAAGATCGCGCTGGACCTCGTCGGGGACGAGCTCACCGACACCCCGACCGGCATCGTGAGCTACGGCGGGATGTCCAGCGGGCTGCGCGCCGCCGAAGCGCTGCGGCCG
>JBFGFG010000256.1:0-4440 GCA_041579655.1 Nitriliruptoraceae bacterium | reverse complement strand
GGTAGCGCGAGCCGGCGACGAGCGAGCCGAGGTCGAGCGTGTAGAGGTGCTTGTCGCGCAGGGTCTCGGGGACCTCGTTGGAGACGATCTTCTGGGCGAGGCCCTCGACGATCGCGGTCTTGCCGACGCCGGGCTCACCGATCAGCACGGGGTTGTTCTTGGTGCGGCGGCTGAGCACCTGCATCACGCGCTCGATCTCGCGGGCGCGGCCGATGACCGGGTCGAGCTCGCCGTCGCGGGCGGCCTGCGTGAGGTTGCGCCCGAACTGGTCGAGGATGGTCGAGCCCTCCGAGGAGGCACCGCCACCGCGCTCGGCGCCGACGCCGGCGCCGGCCTTGCCGCCGGAGGAGCTGCCGGACGAGCCGGACTCGCCCGAGTAGCCGGACAGCAGCTGGATGACCTGCTGGCGCACGCGCTGGAGGTCCGCGCCGAGCTTCTGCAGCACCTGGGCCGCGACGCCCTCGCCCTCACGGATGAGGCCGAGGAGGATGTGCTCGGTGCCGATGTAGTTGTGGCCGAGCTGCAGCGCCTCGCGCAGGGACAGCTCGAGCACCTTCTTGGCGCGGGGCGTGAACGGGATGTGACCGGCGGGGGCCGTCTGGCCCTTGCCGATGATGTCCTGCACCTGGTCGCGGACGGCCTGGAGGGAGATGTTGAGCGACTCGAGGGCCTTCGCGGCCACGCCCTCACCCTCGTGGATCAGGCCGAGGAGGATGTGCTCGGTCCCGATGTAGTTGTGGTTGAGCATCCTCGCCTCTTCCTGGGCGAGGACGACCACGCGTCGTGCACGGTCTGTGAACCTCTCGAACATCTCACAACTCCCATCGGAGGGCGGGGTCTGCAACCGTACGTCGCAGGTCCGCGGCCATCGATACTAGGTCGGGCGAACGGGCCGAACGTGCGGAACGCTTTCCCGGTCGTTCTTTAGAACCCCAAACGTGCCGCGCAGGTTCCCCGTCGTCCACCGACCTGTCGACCTGCGCACCAGCCCATCTGAGGGGTAGTGCCTCACGTGTGGCGGCGCCGCTGCGTCAACAGGGCTCAGCTGGACCCTCGACCGCCGAGGCATCCACGATCAGGTCGTGCGCCGATCGTCCGGCTCGACGGACCCGACTAGGACCGATCCACAGGCTGGCCTGACGGCTTGCGCTGCATCCACCAGAACGCGAGCACCAGAGGGATCGATGACAGGGCGCTGTTCACGAGCACGTCCGCGCCGAAGACCAGACCAACGGCTCCCACCGCTACGACCGTGACGATCAGCCCCACGAGCAGGATGAAGCGTCGCGTTGCGTCCCGATCCGCCACGTTGTGCCCAGTCCACGGTGTCATGCTCGCCGTTGACCCCGAGTGTCGTCGCCGCTGTGAGACCAACCAAGGCGCGACCGGTGGCCGCGCGGCCGCCGCCGGAGGGACGCACGAGCGCCCCGAGCGCCGTGGGGGCGTCGGGGTGATCGTGCGTGCGGGGAGAGTTCCGCGGTCGGCGGGAGCGGGACGCCGGCTGAGGCTGGTCATCAACCGTCAGCGGTAGAGGTCAGCGGTAGAGGCGGGGATCGGTGATCGGGTCGGGCCTGGCGATGGCAGGTGGACCGAGCGGATCGTCCGGCGGTTCGTCCGGGACGGGTGGCGCCAGCCAGTCCGGGAGCCCGAGATCGGGCGGCCGGGCCGGTCTCGGCCGGGCGCCGTGCGGCATCGTCGCGTAGCGGCGCCCCGTGTCCGGATGGGTCCAGGTCAGCTGCCCGGTCGTCGGGGTCAGCTCGAGCCGCCAGCCGACGGTGTCGACAGCGCGGTGGTTGGTGCGGCACAGCAGCGCGAGGTTCTCGACCGTGTGCGGCCCACCCTCGGCCCGCGGGACGATGTGGTGCACGTCACAGTACGAGGGAGGCGCGTTGCAGCGCGGCGCACGGCAGCCCTTGTCGCGCGCGACCACAGCACGGCGCACGGCCGCGGGGATGTCGGCGGCGCGCAGCTCGGCGAGCGGGCGTCGGCCGTCGGCGATCTGCACCAGCAGCTCGGCGTGCTCGGCGAGCGTCTCGGTGAGCCGCGCCGACAGCGTCGGGGCCTCGGCCATGCCGCTCACGCGAAGCAGGTCGGCGAAACGGTCAGTCGTCGCGCTCGCGAGGTCGATGACCAGCGTCATCGTGGCGCGGGCGGCCCTGGCGGGAGCGCCGTCGGAGCCCGTCGTCCCGCCGAGCCACTCGGTGGCGAGCGCGACCAGCGCGTCAGCCCGCTGACGCCCACGCGGCACGTCGGGCGACGGCGGTCCTGCCTTCGCCTCGAGCCCAGCCACCGTGGGGCTGTACGACATCGGGTCGAGCTCGGCGTACACCACCCCGCCGCCGTCGAAGTCCTGCTGGGTGGTCAGGTGGTTGCCGCGCTTGGCACGTGACTCGACCCGCTGGGCCCACCCGGGGGCACGCAGCGAGTCCACGAACGTCCGCACCTGGTCAGCGAGGAGGTAGCCGTCTCCGGCCTCGGACAGCCCCCTTGCGGCCGAGGCCGCGTACTCGTCGACCTGGCCGAGCCGCGCACCGTTCACGTCACGCGACGCGCGGACGATATGCGCGAGGTCGTCGAAGGTGACGTCGCCGTCCACGTACGCGGCTGCCGTCAGCGGCAGGCACGGGAGCCGGTCGGCGATGCCCTCGAGCTGTCGCGCGACCCAGGACGGGAGCCGGGCCTCCATGACGAACCAGTCGGTCGGGCTGAGCCCCGTCGCGCCGGCGAGCCCGCCCCACTCGACCGTCTGCATCCACTCGCGAAGCAGGCCGTCCAGCGCTACGTGCACGGCGTCGGACGCAGCCTGCAGGCCAGCGATCGGCCCTGCCGCGTAGGCGGCAGGGCGCTCGGCGGCGAGCTCGGTGACGGGGTGGCGTGACATGACAGTCACCGTACTCGAACGTATGTTCGAGTCAAGCGCTTCATCCACATGAGCGCGTGCGAGATGCGCCAGCGCACAGCCGGCGCGACCAACGCGCGGACGGCAGCGCCCGGTCGGCCCGCGCCCGCCTCACATCGCGATGTGTCGCTCTCACATCGCCAGGTACTGGGTCTCGCAGAACTCGTAGATGCCGTCGGTGGAGCCCTCGCGGCCGAGGCCGGACTGCTTCATCCCGCCGAACGGGGCCGCCGGGTCCGACATCAGGCCCTTGTTCACGCCGACCATCCCGCACTCCATGCGCTGGGCGACCTCCAGGGCACGGCCGGGGCTGCCGAACACGTAGCCGGCCAGCCCCAGCTCGGTGTCGTTCACGTGCGGCATCACGTCGTCGACCTCGTCGAACGCGATGATCGGCGCGACCGGACCGAACAGCTCCTCGCGCGTGATCGCCGAGCCCGCCTCGACGTCCGCGAGCACGGTCGGCTCGTAGAAGTAGCCCGCCCGGTCCAGCCGCGAGCCGCCGGTCACGACGCGCGCCCCACCAGCGACGGCCTCGTCGACCACGCCGGACACCCGCTCCAGCGCGTCGGCGTCGATCAGCGGGCCGCAGCCGACGCCGTCCTCGCCACCCGGTCCGACCTTCACCGCACCCATCGCCTCGGCCAGGGCCGAGGTGAACTCCGCGAGCACGCCGCGCTGCACGAAGAACCGGTTCGCGGCGGTGCAGGTCTCGGCGCTGTGGCGCATCTTGGCCTGCATCGCGCCCTCGACCGCAGCCTCGACATCAGCGTCGTCGAGCACCACGAACGGCGCGTTGCCGCCGAGCTCCATCACGCACTTGAGCACCCGCTGCGACGCCGTCTCGAGCAGCATGCGCCCGACCTCCGTCGAGCCCGTGAAGCTCACCATGCGCGTTGCGGTGTGCGAGGTGGCCGCGTCGAACCAGCCCCCGCTGTCGCTGGACGGTGTCACGTTCACCGTGCCCGCCGGGAAGCCGACCTCGTGCATCAGCTCGGCGATGCGCAGCGAGGTGAGCGGCGTCGCGGAGGCCGGCTTGGCGACCACGGCGTTGCCCGCCGCCAGCGCCGGCGCGAGCTTGCGGGTGAGCATCGCGGCCGGGAAGTTCCACGGCGTGACCATCACCACCACGCCCATCGGGGGGTGGCGCACGATGATCTGCTTGCCGCCGGCCGGCGCGGTCCCCCAGTCGCCGCGGATGCGCACGGCCTCCTCGCTGTTCCAACGGAAGAACTCAGCTGCGTAGTCCACCTCGCCCAGCGCGTCCGACATCGGCTTGCCCGACTCGAGCACAATCAGCTCGGCGAGCTCCTGCTTGGCGTCCTGCATCGCCTGCCACGCCGCACGCAGCAGCTCGGCGCGCTCACGTGGCGCGGTGGCGGCCCAGGACGGCTGTGCGGCGGCGGCCGCGTCGACGGCTGCCGTGGCGTCCTTCGGCGTCGCGGACGCGACCTCGGCGATGGTCTCGCCGGTGGACGGGTCCTCGACCGCGAACGTGTCGCCGTCGGACCCGCTCCGCCAGCCGCCGTCGATGAACAGCT
>JBFGFG010000255.1:0-4453 GCA_041579655.1 Nitriliruptoraceae bacterium | reverse complement strand
GGCCAGCAGCCGCACGGCGGCCAGCGAGGCGTCGCTGTCGAACAGCCGGGCGTTGATCAGCGGGGCCATCGAGCCGAGCGCGACGAGCTCGCCGCGTCCAACGTCCACACGGGTGAGCCACGCGGTGCGGTCCTCGACCACGCAGTGGTCACGGTCCGACGCGGAGCCCGGCTCCTGCAGCCAGCCCGGCCACTCGACGGCTCGCAGCAGCGCGACGTCCGGCAGCAGCGGGCAGTCCACCTGACGGTCGATGAGGCCGATCCCGGAGAGGGTCACGGGGCTCGGCGTGGCGTCAGCCGTGGGCGGCACCACCGCGACCACGCGCCGTCCCTCCGCAGCGAGCGCCAGCACGTCCTCGTCGGCCCAGCCGAGCGGCGGGACCAGCACGACGTCCGCGTCCGCCGCGTCGGCGAGCTGGCCCGACACCCGCACCTCGACGTCCAGCCCCTCCAGCACCTCCACGAGACCAGCGAGCCCGGTGGCGCCCGTCGAGCGGGGGTCGAAGCCGATCTCGGTGCTCGGTGGCTCGTACGACACCACGGCCACGAGCGCGAGCATGCCGGCAGCGAGCGCAGGACCCAGCCACCGGCTGCGGCGGACCGCGGGGTCACGGCCACCTCTGACGAACAGCTCGATGTCGGTCATGCGTGCACACCGGCTGCGACGGGGCGGCTGTCCGCTGCGCGCTGCACCGCGTCGTACGCCGCTGCGACGACGTCGTCGTCACCCGGCACGGCGGGACGGTGCCCGTACACCACCTCCGCGAGGGCGCGACCGGCGAGCTGCACCTGCGTGGCTGCGGCCGGCAGTGCGGCGGCGACGACCTCGTCGACCTCCCCCACCGTCGTCCCGGGTCGCGCCAGCAGCACGTCGCGCTCGACCAGCAGCACCACCACGGCCCCGTACCGGGCGCGCACCGCGTCCTGCGTGCGACCCGCCGCCCGGTGGGCGTCGGCCGCGGCGAGCAGCTCCACGAGCGTGGCGTCGGTGGTGCTGTCCACCACCAGCTGCACGGCGCTGCGCCGACGCAGGCTCAGCACCGACAGCACCAGCAGCCCGAGCACGAGCGCCACCACCGCGAAGCCGACGGCCTGCCCGATCCACCCGGCCGCCGAGCTGCCGAGCAGGTCGTTGAGCACGGTGGCGAACCATGACCGGACGGCCTCCACGAGGCGAGCCCACGGCGAGCCCGGGATGTCCCGGTACGCAGGCTGATCCAGCACCTGCTGGGTCACCTGCCGGACGCGGTCGGCGTCGATCATGCGTCGTCGAGCTCGGCGGTGAGCACCGCCACGTCCAGCCCCTCGAGCCGCACCCGTGCGTCGACGTACAGCAGCAGCCCGATGTTGGCCTCCAACGGCACCGTGATCATCAGCCCGAGGGTCGTGATCAGGCCCGTGGCCAGCTGCGACGCGCGACCGCCGAACAGCGAGAACGGGATGCTGGCCACGCCGAGCACACCACCGATCACGCCGAGCAGCAGCCCGGTGAGCAGCACGATCCCCACGATGCGCGGGAGCTGCGGGCGCACCAGGGCGTAGGAGCGCCGCAACGCGGCTGTGGCTCCGAGGCGCTCGACGACCACCACGGGCACGGCGAGCCGGATCAACGCCGTGGCGACCAGACCCACCAGCACGGTGAGCGCGCCGGCGACCAGGCCGTACAGCACGGCGAGCGGCACCAGCTGCGCCTGCGCGAGCAGCACGATCGGCAGCACGATCGCGATCGACACCACCACCAGCGCGACGATGCCGAGGCCCAGCAGCAGGAACGCCAGCGACAGCAGCCGCCCGGCGAGCGCCAGCCCCAGCCGCAGCCCTGCCTGCCACGACGCGTCACCACCGCGGTCGGCCGCAAGCGCGATCCCTGTGACGCCGCCGCGCACCAGCGGGTAGATCAGCAGCTGTCCGAACATCGCCAGCAGGAGGTACGCGCCGAAGCGCGCGAAGAACACGGCCTCGTCGGCGAACATCGCCTCGAGCTCGGCCGGGTCGGCGAACATCCCCGGCATCACCGGCATCACGAAGCTGCTCAGCACGTTGAACGCGCCGAGCGTGATCGCCACCAGCAGCGCCGCCTGGACGGCCGTGGAGCGCAACAGCTTGAACGCGGCGTCGAGGATCTCGCCGAGCCGCATCGGCCGCAGCGGGATCATGCGACCCCCGGACCAAGCACCGGAGCCTGGCGGCTGGGGGGCCGCGAACTGGCCCGCAGGCGGCGCAGGCATGGGCGGTGGCGGCGGCGCGGCCTGCGTCGGCCAGGCGACGGAGGGAGGAGGCGGCGGCGGCTGCGTGGGCGGCGGCGTCGGCGAGGGCTGCTCGTCGCCGGGCGGGGTCCAGGACTGGTCGCTCATCGCGTCAGGCTCCGGTCTGGTGTGGGATGCGATCCAGCAGCAGCGCCGGCGGCGTGACCTGCTCGGTCGTGATCTCGAACAAACCTGCCAGCTCGGCGACGACCGCGTCGGCGTCGCGCTCCGTGGCAGCGTGCACCTCCACGGACGGGCCGTCACCGGTCATCTGCCCGACCTGCAGGTTGCAGATCAGCCCGACCCGCGGGTCCAGCGGCGCGCCCTCCCGGACGCGTCCGGCACCGAGGCGACCGGCCAGCTGCCCGAGCCGGGCGGTCGCGATGCTCCGCACGGTGCCCGGCGCAGCCGTCCACGAACGCACGACCGGCGCAGCGGGCAGCACGCTCGCCGGATCCTGCGCGACACGCGGGTCACCGCCCTGCCGCTCCACCCAGCTCGCGAAGCGTTCCAGCGCCGCACCACCGTCCAGCGCCTGCGCGACCTTGGCCGCGGCGGCGTCGGGTGCCTCGCCGGTGAGCACGAGCGCCTCCGCTGACAGCGCGAGGCTCAGCGTCCGCAGACGTTGCGACCCTCCGCCTGCGAGCACCTCGACCGCGGCACGGACCTCGAGCGCGTTGCCGATCGCCGGCCCCAGCGGCTGGGACATCTCCGTGACCAGCGCGGACGTCGCGCGACCGTGCGCCCGACCGATCGCCACGCAGCGCTCGGCCAGCGCCCGGCCGGCCTCGACGTCCGCCATGAACGCACCGTCGCCGACCTTCACGTCGAGCACGATGTGCTGCGCGCCACCGGCCAGCTTCTTGCTCATCACGCTGGCGGCGATCAGCGCCTCGGACGACACCGTCCCGGTCAGGTCGCGCAGCGCGTAGATGCGCTTGTCCGCCGGCACGAGGTCGGCGGTCGCCGCCGCGACCGCGACGCCGATCTCCTCGACCTGGGATCGAAGCTGCTCCGGGCTGAGGTCCACGCGGAACCCGGGGATGGCCTCGAGCTTGTCCAGCGTGCCGCCGGTGTGGCCCAGCCCCCGGCCGGACAGCTTCGCGAGCTGGTAGCCGAGGCTGGCCAGCAGCGGAGCGACCACGAGCGTGGTGGTGTCGCCCACACCGCCGGTGGAGTGCTTGTCGACGGTCGGTCCCCGCAGCGTGGAGAGGTCCACGGTGTCGCCGGAGCGCAGGTACGCCTCCGTCAGCGCGGTCGCCTCCTCGTCGCTGAACCCGTGGATGACGCCGGCCATCAGCCAGGCCGACATCTGCGCGTCCGAGACGCGCTCGTCGAGGTAGCCGGCCACGAACGCCGCGACCTCGTCCGCCGAGAGCGATCCACCGTCACGCTTGCGACCGATCAGCACGGTCGTCTCGAGCTGCTGCGTCACGCCGGGCCGTCCGTGGAGGTGTCCGGGAGATGGCCGCAGCTGTGCATCACGGTCCCCGGGTCGAAGGTGAGCGCCCAGCCTAATGAGCGGGTCAGTCTTCGTCGGCCTGCCCGGTCCACGGCGCCCGGCCCAGCAGCTCCAGCACGACCTGCTCCGGCGTCCCTGCAGCACGCTCGAGCGCCGCGAAGGTGTTGCGCAGCGTGCGGGGCGAGGTGCCGGCGGGCAGCCCCGCCGCGACCGCCCGTACGGTCACGAGCCGCCACACCGACTGGCGCGTCAGACGCGATCCACGCGCGTTGGGGAACAGGGCGTCGGTCTCGTCCCCCAGCGTTGAGCGGCCGTGCTCGACCCAGGCCCGCAGCGCGCGGGGGTCGCTCACCGGCAGCGGCCGCGGACGGTCGCCGCGCACGTGCAGCCGACGCCCCCCGTCACCGACGTCGGCCCGGTCCAGCGCCACCAGCTCCGCGGCCCGGATGCCGGTCGCGGCCAGCAGCGACAGCACGGCGCGGTCGCGCAGCTCACCGGCGTCGTCGCCGTCGACCGACGCGACCAGCGCCGCCACCTCGTCGCGCTCGAGCACCGTCGGTGCGGCCCGCACGGCGGACGGGGGCGGCACGGACACGGCGGGGTCGTCCACGGTGAGGCCCCGCCGGTGGCACCAGGCGTGGAACACCCGGACCGCGGACACCACGCGCGCCACGGTGCTGTCGGCGCGCTGCCGACCGGTCCGGCCGGGCTCGGTCGAGAACATCCGCACGAACGCCTCGACGTCC
>JBFGFG010000254.1:0-4489 GCA_041579655.1 Nitriliruptoraceae bacterium | reverse complement strand
GTTGGTCGCGCAGCCAGGCGCGCAACGCCTTGGGACGTCCAGGGAGCACCGCCAGCACGGCCTCGCTGCGGAACCACGGCGACGAGGGCGGCGGCCCGTCGCTGGTCAGCAGGGCACGACGGCGCGCGACGCGCCGGGCCCCGAGGGGCTCCCCCAGCACGTCCTGCAGCCGGGCGCGGGTCGCGGCCACGGCCGGCACGAGCAGGTTGTCCCCGATCGCCCCCACCGGGAGGTCCTCGACGTCGCCGGCCCGTGTCGCCTCGAGCCCCTCCGGCAGCAGCACGGCGCGCGCCCGCACGCCGACCTCGGCAGCCTCGCCCTCGCACAGCACGGCCTCCACGAGCCGCCCGTGCAGCTGCAGGAACGCCACCTCGCCGTGCGTGCCGAGCTCCGGGTCGGCCCACGCGACGCCGGGCATCACCGTCACCAGCCGGCCGCGGGCCGAGGTGGTCGCGGCCCGGATCGCGGCCACCGACGGGCTGTGGTCAGCCAGCGTCCGTGCCCGGCGTCCCTGCGCGTCGCGCCGGTCCGGATCGACGTGCACGATCGTGCCCGTCGCGTCGACGGCCGGGCCGACCGCGTCGGCGACGTGGACCTCCACGTCGACCCCGAGCACCGCTGCCCGGTCACGCGCCAGCAGCGCGCGTCCCTCGTCCTGCTCGACGGCGGTCACCGGCGCGTGCGCGGCCATCGCCACGGCGTCCGCGCCCGTGCCGGCGCAGCGGTCCTGCAGCGGTCGGCCGAGCGTGACGTCCATCGCCGCGGCGGCGCGACCGGCGCGCCACGCGGCGACGCTGGGATGGCTGGCCTGCTCCTGCGCTTCGCGGGTCAGCACCAGCCGCTCAGCGAACGGCACGCCGGCCGCGACCGCCTTCGTCCGAGCGACGGCTGCGGACAGCACGAACGCGGCGTGCGCGGGGTCGATGGAGCCCCGCAGCCGCGTCGCCACGACGAGCACGTCGTGGCCCTCGCCGAGCATCGTGGTGGCGTCGTCCACGTGCTCGCGGCCGTGCTCCAGCACCCATGCCACGACCGCGGGGTCCAGCGTCTCCACGTGTGATCTCCGTCTCGGCGCCGGTTGCACCACCAGGGACATGATGGTGCGTTGCGGGCGGGCGCGGGTCGTACCATCGCACACATGGAACTCCTACGCCTTGATGGCCCCCTCCCGACGGATCTGCGTGATCCGGTGCTGCTCGTTGCGCTCGACGGCTGGACGGACGCTGGCGAGGGCGGGACCCGCGCCGCGCAGGAGCTGCTCACGCAGCTCGGCGGCGAGCGGATCGGCGACCTCGACCCCGACCAGCTGTTCGACTACCGCGACCGCCGGCCGGTGCTCGAGATCGAGCGCGGCGTGCTCGGCGAGCTCGACTGGCCCGGTCTGGAGCTGCACGCGATGCGCACCGCCGACGGCCCGGACCTGGTGCTGCTGATCGGTGCGGAGCCAGACCTCGGTTGGCGCGGGTTGGCGGCGACGGTGATCGGCCTCACCGAGGTGCTGGGCATCACCCGCAGCTACGGCATCGGCGCCGTCCCCGGCCCGATCCCCCACACGCGCACCGCGAAGCTGATCGTCACCTCGACCGACGAGTCGATGTTCGACCGCTTCGGCCGGCCGCGCGAAGAGGTCGTGGTCCCGGCGTCGTGCCAGGTCGCGCTCGAGCGCGAGCTCGGCGCCGCCGGTCTCGCCGCGACCGGGTTCTGGGTGCGCATCCCCCACTACGTCGCCACCGACTACCCGGAGGCCTCGCGCGTGCTGCTCGAGGCGATGGGTGACCTGCTCTCGCTGGACCTGTCGATCACCCACCTCGAGCCCGAGATCGAGCGCCAGCGCTCGAAGCTCGACGAGGCAGCCGCCGGGTCACCGGAGGTCGAGGCGCACATCCGCATGCTCGAGGAGGCGTACGACGCCGACGTCGAGGAGGAGGCCCCCATCAGGGGCCCCATCCCCACCGGCGACCAGATCGCCGCCGAGTTCGAACGCTTCCTCCGCGACGAGAACTGACCAGCCTCGGACCGACCACCGCACGCCACCAGGGCGGTCCTGCCCAAGGCGCGGCCAGCCTGCGCCGCCGAAACAAGCGCCGACGCAGGACCGCCTACCGAGCGAAGCTCGGTATCAGATCCTGAAGTCCAGGTCGGCTTCGATCTCGGCCGTCTCCATCTGCGCCTTCTGCAGCTTGCCGGAGAGGTCCCAGTTCATCGACTGCCAGCGCGTGACCTGGTCGAGCACCCAGATGCCGGACTGGCGTGCGCCGTTGCCGGAGCGACCGTTGCCGCCGAACGGCAGGTGCGCCTCGGCGCCGGAGGTCGAGTTGTTCACGCTCACCATGCCGGCGGAGATGCCGTCGCGGTAGCGGAACGCGGTCGTCGCGTCCGTGGTGTAGATCGACGATGAGAGCCCGTAGCCGTGCCCGTTGGCGAGCTCCAGCGCCTCCTCGAAGCTGGAGAACGTCATCATGGGCACCAGCGGCCCGAACGTCTCCTCCTGGTAGAGCAGGTCGTCGGTGGTGACGCCGTCGACCACCATCGGGTGGAGGTAGATGCCGGCGTCCGGGTCACCGATGAAGCCCTCGCGCGGGTTGTCGGCGGTGATGCGGCCGGTGCCGGTCGAGCCGAACACGGTGTGGTGCGGCTGGATGTGCTTCATCCAGCGCTCGGTGTTGTCGCAGAAGCGCTGGTTGATCATCGGGCCGAACAGGATGCGCTCGTCGGTCGGGTCGCCGATGACGGCGCCCTCGACAGCCTTCTTGAAGCGCGCGCGGAACTCGTCCGCGATCTCCTCGTGGACGATCAGCACGCCGAGCGAGGTGCAGCGCTGGCCTGATGTGCCGAAGCCGCTGAACAGTGCGCCCTCGACGGCGAGGTCGAGGTTCGCGTCCGGCATCACCACGAGCGGGTTCTTGCCGCCGAGCTCGAGCGTGGGCGTCTGCAGGTGACGGCCGCACAGCTCGGCGATGCGGATGCCGACGGCGGAGCTGCCGGTGAAGCCGACCTTCTGGACCGTGCCCTCCTCGAGCGCCTGCGCGAGACCGGTGGAGGTGTCCTCGCCGGCGGTGAACACGAGCTGGAACACCTCGGCCGGGATGCCGGCGGCGTGCACGATGCGGGTGAACGCCTCGGCGATGCTGGGCGTGTACTCGGCGGGCTTCCACACGATCGCGTTGCCGGCGACCAGCGCGGGCACGACGTACCAGGACGGCACCGCGACGGGGAAGTTGCCGGCGGTGATGATCGCCATCGTGCCGACGGGCACGCGGTAGGTGAACAGCTGCTTGTCGCTCATCTCGGACGGCACGGTCTGGCCGTACAGGCGGCGACCCTCCGAGGCGAAGAAGATGCAGGTGTCGATGGCCTCCTGCACCTCGCCGCGGGACTCGGCGATCGGCTTGCCGATCTCGGCGGTGATGAGCTGGCTCAGCGCCTCCTTGTTGTCCTCCAGGAGACGGCCGAGCTTGTGGATCGCCACGCCGCGCACGGGCGCGGGCACGGCGGCCCAGCCCTTCTGTGCGGCGCTGGCCGAGCGGGCAGCGTCAGCGAACGCGCCGGGCGTGGCGGTGCGCGTCACACCGGTGACGTCGGCGGTGCGAGCCGGGTTGGTCACGGTGAGCGAGCCGGCGTCGCTCTCCTGGTGGGCCTTGCCGTCGATGATCGACCAGATGTCGCGGGTCATGTCGTGCTCCTGGAAGGTGTGGTGGTGAGGTCGTGTGGTGGGCGTGTCGCCCGCGGGTCAGGCGAGCGCGGAGACGGCGCGGTCGAGGGCGTCGACGGCCTCGTCGAGCTCGTCCTCGGTGACGGTCATCGTCGGGCGGAAGCGCAGCGTGTTGGGACCGCAGCCGAGCAGGATGACGTGCTCCTCGGTGTACAGATGCGCGGTGATGGCGTCGCGCAGCGTGCGCTCCGCGACGTCGATGGACGCCCACAGGCCCCGGCCGCGTGCCTGGGAAAGCACCTCGTGCTTCTCCTCGAGGTCGCGCAGGCGGCTCAGCAGGTGGTCGCCGAGCTTCGCCGCGCGGTCGATCAGCGCGTCCTGCTCGAACACCTCGAGCATGTAGGTGGCGCGCACCATGTCGGTGAGGCTGCCGCCGAAGGTGGAGTTGATGCGGCTGGAGGTGGCGAACACGTTCTCGGCCACCTCGTCGATGCGGCCGCCGCCGAGCACGCCGCAGACGTGCAGCTTCTTGCCGAAGCTCAGCAGGTCGGGCTGGATGCCGAGCTGCTGGTAGGCCCAGGGCGAGCCGGTGAAGCCGGCGCCCGTCTGGACCTCGTCCACACCGAACAGGCAGTCGAACTCCTCGGTCAGCGCGTACAGCCCCTGCAGGAAGCGCGGCGAGAGGTGGGCGTCGCCTCCCTCGCCCTGGATCGGCTCCACCAGCACCAGCGCGATGTCGTGCGGGTTGGCCTCGAACGCGGCGCGGGCGGCGGCGAGCGCGGCGTCCTCGGCGGCGCGGTTGGCGTCGGCGTTGGCCTCGAGCGGGAACTGCAGACC
>JBFGFG010000253.1:0-4508 GCA_041579655.1 Nitriliruptoraceae bacterium | reverse complement strand
GGCCACGCCGGGCAAGTACGAGCGCCGCGAGTCCTCGACGATCGTCGAGCAGATCATCCGCCCGACCGGGCTGGTGGACCCGCAGGTCGAGGTCCGCCCGACCAAGGGCCAGATCGACGACCTCATGGAGGAGATCCGCCTCCGCGAGGAGGCCGGCGAGCGCGTCCTGGTCACCACGCTGACCAAGAAGATGGCTGAGGACCTCACCGACTACCTGCTCGAGAACGGCGTGAAGGTCCGCTACCTGCACTCGGACATCAACACCGTCGAGCGGGTGGACATCCTCCGGCAGCTGCGCATGGGCGAGTTCGACGTGCTGGTCGGCATCAACCTGCTGCGCGAGGGCCTCGACCTGCCCGAGGTCTCGATGGTCGCGATCCTCGACGCCGACAAGCAGGGCTTCCTGCGCTCGCCGACCGCACTCATCCAGACGATCGGACGCGCGGCCCGCAACGTGAACGGCCGCGTGGTGATGTACGCCGACGAGATCAGCGAAGCGATGCGCATCGCGCTGGACGAGACCGACCGCCGCCGCGAGGTCCAGACCGCCTACAACCTCGAGCACGGCATCGACCCGCAGAGCGTGCGCAAGCGCGTGGGGGACATCATCGCCGCCGTGCGCGCCGAGGAGGCCGGCGAGGCGTACGAGCCCGCGTCGGCCCGCGTGAGCCGCGACCTGCAGCTGGACCCCAAGCAGGTCCCCACCGAGGAGCTCGGCGCGCTCATCCTCAGCCTCGAGGAGGAGATGCACACCGCCGCCGGCGAGCTGCGCTTCGAGTACGCCGCCCGTCTGCGCGACGAGATCGGCGACCTCAAGCGCGAGCTGCGCGACATGCGCGAAGCCGGCGTCTGACACCCACACCTCGACCCAGGAGCCGCCATGGCCGTCGCATCCGAGATGGTCCCGCTGGGGACCCCCGCACCTGAGCTCGACCTGCCCACGATCGACGGAGGGCGCGTCTCGCTCGCCGAGACCGACGCCCCCGTCGTGTGCGTGATGTTCTTGTGCAACCACTGCCCGTACGTGCTGCACGTCGAGGACGCGCTGGCCGAGCTGACGGCGGACGCGGCGTTCTCGGACGTCGCGTTCATCGGGGTGTGCTCCAACGACCCCGAGGCGTACACGCAGGACGCGCCGGACGGGCTGCGCGCCCAGGTCGCGCGCACCGGGTGGCGCTTCCCGTACGCCTTGGACGGTGACTCGTCGGTCGGCCGGGCCTACGGCGCCGCGTGCACTCCGGATGTCTTCGTGTACGGCCCCGAGCGCACGCTGGTGTACCGAGGCGGCATGGACGCCTCGTCGCCGGGCAACGGGCTGCCCAACGACGGTGCGGCGCTGCGCGGCGCGCTCGAGCTCGCCCTCGCAGGCGAGGCCGTCCCCGAGCCGCACCAGCCCTCGATGGGCTGCTCGATCAAGTGGGCCCGGGGCTGACGCGCACCCAGGTGCCGTTCATGGCGCTGTTGCCGCTGAACACGTCGACCTGCAGCGGGTCGTGCAGCTCGTTCACGTTCGCCCCGCCGTGGGCTGCGGCCGTCGACCACCCCACGCCCTTGCGGTCGTGGCCCCAGCCGTGCGGCACCGCGACGGTGCCCACACGGATCTCGTCGCTGACCTCGACGGGGACCTCGATCGCGCCGCTGGCGGAGGTGACCGTGACGCGGTCCCGGTCCTCGAGCCCACGCTCCTCCGCGTCCTGCGGGTGCATCAGCACGGTGCAGCGGTCCCGGCCCTTCACCATCGCCGGCACGTTGTGCAGCCAGGTGTTGTTCGTGCGCAGGTGGCGACGCCCGATCAGCCGCAGGTCGTAGCCCTCGGGCTGCGCGTCCGGCCGCAGCCCGGCGCGCGCGTCGTCCAGCAGCGCCTCGGCCCCGACGACGAGGTCGGCCGGCGCGAGCTGCACGCGGCCGTCGGACGTCACGACCAGCTCCGAGAGCCGCGGCTGGAGCGGGCCGAGGTCGACGCCACCCCGGGCGCGCCGGATGGCGCGCAGCGTCAGCCCGCGGGGACCGCGGCGCAGCACCCCGTGCGGCCCGATCGCCACGCCGAGCGCCGAGAGCCGCATCGGGCTCACCTCGTCCAGCACACGCGCCGCCGCCCGGCCGGTCAACGGGCGCACGGCCATCGGCGTCACCTCGAGCAGCAGTCGTGCCAGGATCTCCCAGTCCTCGAGCCCGTCCGCCGGCGGGTCGAACACCCGGGCGTTCCAGCGCGCGTTGTTGCGCACCGAGAACGCCGGGAAGATGACGTCGAACTCCTCGCGCTCGAGGTGCGACACCGGCGGCAGGATGACGTCCGCGTACCGCGAGGTCTCGGTCACGTACATGTCGATCGCGACGTGGAAGTCGAGGGCCTCGTACGCCTCGTCGACCCGCGACCCGCCCGGCGCCGACAGCACCGGGTTGCCGGCGTGCGTGATCATCGCGCGGACCCGGTGCTCGCCGTCGTGCAGCACGGCGTCGGCCAGCGTGGACACCGGCAGCTCGAAGCGGAACGCCCGGTGCGTGCCTCGGCGGTCGCTCCACGGCCCCTGCGCCAGCGGCAACCGGCGCAGCAGCGCCATCGCGTCCACGGCCGGCGTGGCGAACATCTGCCCGCCCGCCCGGTCGAGGTTGCCGGTGACGGCGTTGAGCACGTTCACCAGCCAGTGCGTGAGCGTGCCGGTGACCTGGTGGCACACCCCGATGCGGGCGTACACCACCGCAGACGGGGCGGCGCCGAGCTCACGGGCCATGCGCGTGATCGTGTCCGCGTCGACGCCCGCGAACGGGGCCGCGTCCTGCGGCGACCAGTCCGCGACCAGCCGACGGACCTCGTCCCAGCCCGCGAGCTGACCGTCGAGATGGTCAGGCACCGGCAGCCCGTCGGCGAACAGCACGTGCAGCATCGCCAGCAGCAGGTACGGGTCGCCACCGGGCATCACCGCGACGTGCTCGTCGGCGAGCCGGGCGGTCTCGGTGCGGCGGGGGTCCACGACCACCACACGACCGCCGCGGGCGCGCACGGCGCGGATGCGGTCGCGTGCGCCGGGCATCGTCGTGAGCGAGCCGTTCGACACCGCAGGGTTCGCCCCGATGACCACGAGGTGGTCCGTGCGGTCGATGTCAGCGACGGGCAGCACGACGTTCGAGCCGAACATGCGCCAGGCGGCGTGCTCCTGCGGGAACTGGTCCACCGAGGACGCCGAGTACGCGTGCCGGGTCAGCAGGGCGGCGCGCAGCGCCGCGACGTACATCACGCTCGGGGAGTGCGCGGCCGGGTTGCCGTAGTAGAAGCCGACCGCGCTGCGACCGTGGGCACGCTGGACGGCGCGCAGCCCACGCCCGACCAGACGGAACGCCTCGTCCCACCCGATCTCCTCGAAGCCGTCGCCGACCCGCTTCACCGGCCGGCGCAGCCGCTCGGGGTCGTGGTGCAGGTCCGCCAGCGCCGTGGCCTTCGGGCAGACGTAGCCGGCGGAGAGCACATCGTCCGGGTCGCCCTCGATGCGGGTCACCTGTTCGCCCTCGACGGTGACGAGGATCCCGCAGTGCGCCTCGCACAACGTGCACTGACGTGCGACGGTCCTGGTGCTCAACGCGACTCCCGTGACGGTGCCGGCAGCCTAACCAGACCGGGTCGTGCGACACCGGTGTGGTCGGCAGGCCGTCCCTAGGCACGGCGGTGCTGTTCGGGGTGCGATGGGGCGATCCGCTGGCGCTCGTCGCGGTCGTGCTCGCCTTCGCGCTCGTGGGGGCTGCGGCGGGGCTGCTGCTGGGGGCCGTCATGCGCACGCAGGAGCAGGCGGGTGGCGTCGGGGTCCCGCTCGCCCTGGCGCTCGCGGCCGTCGGTGGCTCGATGGTCCCGGCGGAGCTGTTCCCACCGGCGCTGGCCCGCGTCTCACGGCTGACCCCGCACGCGTGGGGCAACGCGGCCCTGACCGAGATCCTGGCCGAGGACGCGGGTCTGGGCGCGGTCCTCGATGAGGTTGCCGTGCTGCTCGCGTTCGCCCTCGTGCTGGGTGTGGCCGCCGCCGTGCTGCTGCGTCAGCGACTGCTGCCGCGGGGATAGCCTCCGCGGCCTCCCGCCAAGGACGCACCCCGCATGGACATCACCGCAGAGCTCGCCAACGGTCACGGCTACCTCGGCTACGCCGTGTTCGCCGTCGTGCTGTTCTCGGTCGTCTGGGCGTTCGTCCAGAAGGGCAAGGGCGCCGAGTACAAGGACGGCACCGCGAAGCTCGCCGGGCTGCTGCTGCCGCTGCAGCTGCTGTACGGCATCGTCGTGTTCGTGCAGGGCCGCTACTGGGAGGGCTCGGCGTTGATCGCCATCGTCCACCCGTTGGCCATGCTGGGCGCCGTCGCGCTCGCCGGCATCTCGACCGCTCGCGCCCGCAAGGCCGAGGGCGACGCCGCCTCGTGGGCTGCGATCGCGAAGTTCCAGGGCATCGCGCTGGTGCTCGTCATCATCGGCATCGGCGCTGCCTCGGCAGGCTGAGGCTTCCTGACCAACGAACGACGGCGTCCCTCTC
>JBFGFG010000252.1:0-4524 GCA_041579655.1 Nitriliruptoraceae bacterium | reverse complement strand
GGTCAGCACCGTGCTGCTGTTCATGTTCGGCGGCCTCGCGCTGCACCTGATCGTCGCCGCGGTGGTGCGGGCCCAGGCAGAGCGTGACCGGCTCGCTGCGGCGCTGGCCGCCGTCGAGCGCGAGCAGGCCGTGGACCGCGAGCGCGGCGAGGCCGCGGCGAGGCTGCACGACTCCGTGCTGCAGACGCTGACCGCGATCGGCCGGCAGGACGACCCGGGCGAGGCGGCACGGCTCGCACGGCGCGCGTCCGGCGAGCTGCGCGACTTCCTCCGCCGCGCGACCGCATCGAGCGAGGGCGAGGCCGATCTCGGCGACCTGCTGCGCACGGCCGTGACGACGGCGGCCGACGGCGGCGCTGTCGGCGTGTCGGTGGTCGGTCACCACACCGCAGACCCGGCCGCGCGCGCGCTCGTGGACGCAGCCGCGGAGGCGGTGCGCAACGCCATGCGCCACGGGCAGCCGCCGGTGCGCGTGCTGCTGGAGCAGGTCGGTGCCGAGCTCGTGTGCTGGGTGTCGGACCGCGGGCCGGGCTTCGACCCCGACACCGTCGCCGACGACCGTCTCGGGGTGCGCAGGTCGATCATCGCTCGCCTCACCGCGGTGGGCGGTCATGCCCGGCTCGACTGCACCGCCGGGTGCGAGTGGCAGCTGTCCGTCCCGGCTGCTCCAGCCATCACCTGACGCGCGGCGCTTGTGCTGCACCCCCTCGGGCGGGCACCCTCCGCCCGTGCGTCCTCCTCAGCAGCTGTTCATGTCGGTGACCGTCCTCGCGGCGTGCTCCTCGTTCCTGCTGCTCATGGGCGCCTCCGCGTCGCCGGAGACGGCCGGCGCGACCACGACCCAGGCGCTGTCGGGCACGGCAGCCGCGGTGGAGGCCGAAGCCCAGGTCGACGGCCAGGCCGAGGTCGAGCACCACCCGGTGCCGAGCCTCGAGCCGAGCCCACCGTTCGCCGACGTGCGCGCCGTCCAGCCGAGGACGATCCGTCCTGCGCCGCTGCCACCCGCGCCGTCCCCCGAGGCGGAGCCAGAGCCCGAGGACGTCCCGGTCATCGCCAGCAGCGACGACCGGCGCGCGTGGCTCGCGGCCGGCGGCGACAGCCGTGACCCCGTGGACCGTGGCGGACGTCGCGTGCGCTGGTCGCTGGAGGTCGAGGCCGCCACCGGCCTCGCCGTCAACGACGTGCTGCGCACCGCCGAGTCGGCGCTGTACGACGAGCGCTCCTGGGCCAGGGAGTTCGACCTCGTCCGCGGCGCCCCGTCCGACGCGAGCATCCGCGTGCTGGTCGCGACGCCGGAGACCGTCGACCGCCTCTGCGCGGAGGCAGGCCTGCAGACCGGCGGGTGGCTGTCGTGCTGGAACGGCAACGTGGCCGCGATCAACCTCGAGCGCTGGAACCAGGGCACCCGCGAGATCCGTGACCTCGACCTCTACCGCGCCTACGTCGTGAACCACGAGGTCGGCCACGGGCTCGGCCGCGGGCACGTCGAGTGCGGCGGCGCGGGCCGTCTCGCCGACGTGATGCAGCAGCAGACCAAGTCGCTGGACGGCTGCCGTGCGAACCCGTGGGCCCACCCCGACGCCTGAGCTGCCGGGGTGGGTCCTCGGGCTGGTTCAGGCGGTGCAGTCGAGCGTGACCTTGCCGATGGTCTTGCGGGCGCGCAGGTCCTCGTGGGCCTGCCGGACGTCGCTCAGGGCGTAGCGCGAGCCGTCGAGTACGCGCAGGTCACCGCTGGCGCACAGCCCGTACAGCTCCGTCAGCGGCGGCACGATCATGGTGTCGATGTGCTGCATGCAGTCCATCAGCCAGAAGCCGGCCACGGTCTTGCTGCGCTGCATCAGCGTCTCGAGACGGACCGGCGACGGGGCCTGGCGTGACGCCATGCCGTAGAACGCGAAGCGCCCGAGCGGGGCGAGCGCGGCCAACGACTGGTCGGTGACGGTGCCGCCCACCATGTCGATGATGACGTCGGGCTTGCCGCCGCACGCCTCCTCGATCGCGGCCTTCATGTCGTCGGCGGTGGAGTCGAACGCCGCGTCCGCGCCGAGCTCGGTCACCATCGAGCGCTTCTCGTCCGTGGACGCACCGCCCACCACGCGCCCGGCGCCCATGCGCTTGGCGAGCTGCACCAGCAGCGTGCCGACACCGCCAGCGGCCGCGTGGACGGCGATGGTCTCGCCGGCCTGCAGGTGCGTGGAGGTGCGCAGCAGGTGCCAGGCGGTGAGGCCCTGCACCAGCATCCCCACAGCGGCGGCGTCGGAGACCGCGTCCGGCACGGGCACCGCCATCGCCTCGGCCGCGAGCGCCTTCTCGGCGTAGCCGCCACCGGTCAGCGCAGCGACGCGGCGACCGTCGGCGGTGGTGCCCACCACCTCCGAGCCGGGGACCATCGGCAGCGTCGAGGCAGAGAGGTAGCTGTCCTCGACCTGGTGGGTGTCGGCGTAGTTCACACCGGCGCTGGTGACGTCGATGACGACCATGCCGGGCTTGGGCTCGGGGTCGGGCAGCTCGACGACGTCGAGGACCTCGGGCCCGCCGAACTCGGTGATCTGGACAGCGCGCACGGGAGCCTCACAAGGGGTCGACAGGACGAGCACTGGACCTTAGGCGCTCGGTGGCCGCAGGTCGCCGGCCGCGACCTGTGCGGCGGTAGCGTCACTGCTGGTTCCCGCACGCACCGGAGGGCACGTGGCACGTCCGTTCGACGCTCCCCCGGTGAACTCGCCACGGCTGCGGCTGATGCTCGGCGAGCTCGCCGCCCCGCTCGACGGGCTGCGCCTGCTGCCGTCCCTGCCCGGGCTGGTGCGTCGCCGCGACGTCACGCCGCGGGACGTGCTGGTGCTGCCGGGCTGGCTCACCAACGACCGCAGCACCGGGCTGCTGCGCGCCGCGTTGATGCACGACGGCCACCGCGTCGCCGGCTGGGGCATAGGACGCAACCGCGGCGACGTCGGCGGCGCCGCCGACACGGTCACGGCGATGGTGACCGACAAGCACCGTTCGACCGGGCGCCCCGTGGACCTCGTCGGGTGGTCGCTCGGCGGCACGATCGCGCGTGAGGTCGCGCGCCGAGCACCCGAGGCCGTGCGCCGCATCGTGACGATGGGCACGCCGCTGCACGGCTCGATGTTCACCTCGTTCGCCGCGCTGTACAGCCGCTCGATCGATGACGCGGCCCGCGAGGCCATCGAGCGTCGGCGCGCCACGCCACCGCCGGTGCCCGTGACGATCATCTGGTCGAAGCGCGACGGCGTGGTGCAGTGGCGGGCGCAGCAGGACCGCGACAACCCGTGGGCCGACCACGTCCAGGTGCGCTCCACCCACATCGGCATGACGCTGGACCCCGACGTGCTGCACACCATCCGCGACCGCGTCGGCACCGAGCTCACCACCGGCATCCACGTCCGCGAGGCACGCAGTTGATGATCGTGACGGCGCCGGACGTGGCGCGGCACGACCCGCCGTACGAGGTCGACCTCGGGCGCCGCGTCTCGCCCGTGTGGGAGCGGGCCGAGCGCTACGCCGTGCTGCACGACGCGATGCTCGCCGCCGGCTTCGACACCACCGCAGCCCTCCCCCACGGCGAGGCCGTGTGGCGTGACGTGCACGACCCCGAGCTCGTGGACTGGCTGCGCGACGGCTACGCGGCGTGGCGCGAAGCCGGCGGCCCCGAGGTGCTGATCCCGGACACCTTCGCGCACCGTGCGTGGCACGTGCGCCGCCCCACCTCCCCCATCGGCGCGGCCGGCTGGTGGCTGATGGACACCGCCACCCCGATCGTGGAGGGCTCGTGGCACGCGGCCGTCGCGGCGGTCGACGCGGCGCTGACGGCTGTGGAGCTGGTCGTGGACGGCGGGCACCGGGCCGTGCACGCGCTGACGCGCCCGCCGGGCCACCACGCGGGGCGCGGCTACATCGGCGGCTTCTGCCTCGTGAACCACGCCGCCGTCGCCGCGACGGCGCTGGCCAGGCCGGTGGGGCGCGTGACGGTGCTGGACATCGACCACCACCACGGCAACGGCACCCAGGAGCTGTTCCTGACCAGCCCCGACGTCCAGTACGTGTCGCTGCACGCGGACCCGGTCTCGGCCTACCCGTGGTTCGCGGGCTTCGCCGAGGAGGTGGGCGACGGGCCCGGCCGCGGCACGACGCTGAACCTGCCGCTGCCGAAGGGCACCGACGACGACCGCTACCTCGCCACGCTCGAGCGAGCCGCCGAGGCGATCGACGCCCACGACCCGGCCGTGATCGTGCTGAGCCTCGGGACGGACACCGCCGACAGCGACCCCGTCGGCGGGCTGGGCCTCTCCCCGGCCGCGTACCCGCGCATCGGTGCGGCCGTGGCGGCGCTGGGCCGTCCGGTCGTGAGCGTGCACGAGGGTGGCTACGACCTGTCGCGCATCGGCGGCGACTCCGTCGGCGTGCTCAGGAGCCTTGGCTGAGCAGCAGCGGCACCCCGTCGATGCCGACGCTCGTGCCCCACCACGCCAACGCGGCGGCGGCCGCGAGCCCGAACGGGGCACG
>JBFGFG010000251.1:0-4529 GCA_041579655.1 Nitriliruptoraceae bacterium | reverse complement strand
TTGCTCGGCTGGTCCGCGGCCGCGTGGCTGTTCCACCTGCTCGTGGACACCGGGACCGGGCTGTCGCAGGGCACCGTTCACGTGGCGATGCTCACCGCGCTGCTGACGTTCCTGCTGAGCGCTGCCGCGATCAGGATCCCGATCGGGCTGGCCACCGGCACCTGGCGGTTCGCTGACGGCGAGCTGCGCGCGCTGGCCACGACGGCCCCGATCGCGGTCGCGGCCGTCGTGGCCGCGGCGCTCGGCGTCGTGCTGTGGACGATCTCGTGGACGTACGTCGCGCTGATGTTGCTGCCGGTGTTCCAGGTCGTCACGAGCCTCATCGAGCGTGCGCGCGCCGAGGAGGCACGCCGCGTGCTCGACGTCGCGATCACCGAGTCGGAGCTGCTGCGGCGAGCGGTCGACGTGACCGGAGCGCTGCGTCGCGCAGTCGACGAGATGCGGGTCGGCTACGACGTGTCGTACGCGCTGCTGGTGGTCGAGCGCGAGGACGGGCTGATGGACCACGTCGCGGGTGACCCCGGTGCGACGGACACGAACCTCGACACGCTGCGCGACGCCCTGCGACGCTGGGCCGAGGAGAACGCCGGCTCGTCGCCGATGACCGACCAGGCGAGCGCGGCCCGGGACCTGCGCGCCGTCGTCGGCGACCTCAGCTTCCTCGCCATCCCGATCGGCACCGAGCGACACCGCGGGGCCGTGCTGCTGGTGGACCGCCGCCTCGGCTCGTTCCGCGAGGACCACGTCGAGCTGTCCAAGACGCTCGGCTCCGCGATGAGCACCGCGCTGGAGCGCCAGTCGCTGAGCACCGAGCTCGATGCGGCCGGACGTCGTGAGGCGGAGCTCGAGCAGCGCGCCAGCCACGACCAGCTCACCGGTCTGGCGAACCGACGGCTGATGGAGCGCGACCTCGCGCAGGTCGCCGGGTCCGCGGACGAGATCGCCGTCATCTACATCGACCTCACCGGCTTCAAGGCGGTCAACGACACCCACGGCCACCGCGTCGGTGACCAGGTGCTGGTCGAGACGGCGCGCCGCATGCAGGCGTGCGTGCGCCGAGGTGACCTCGTGGCCCGGCTCGGCGGTGACGAGTTCGCGGTGCTGCTGCGCACGGACTCGATGCCGCGCGCGACCGAGGTGGCGCAGCGCATCCTCGCCTCGCTGGCCAACCCGTTCGTCGGCGACGTCCCGCTCCCGTCGATCCGCGCGGCCGTCGGCATCGCTGCCGGCGCGAGCGGCGAGACCGGCGCCGGCCTGCTCGACCGCGCAGACCGAGCGATGTACGCCGCCAAGGAGCAGGGCTCCCGCCACGTGGTCATCGCGGACACCGCCGCCTGAGCGAGCGCCGCCCACCGGCCACTCACCTCGACACGAGGAACCCGCCGTACGGACTCGGCGGCACGCCGGCGTGCACGTGGGGGTCGTACTGCTCGCTCTGCAGCATCGCGGCCAGCTCCGATCGGCTCGACACCCCGACGCGTTCGTAGATCGCCTTGCGGTGGTCGTTCGCGGTGTGCTCGGAGATGCCCAGCGCCCGCGCCACCTGCGTCATCGAGCGGCCGAGCAGCAGCAGGCCCAGGACGTCTCGTTGACGCGGCGTGACCCCGTACGCATCGACGAGCATCGCGCCGACCGCCGCGGGCCGAGCGGCCTCGACGATGACCGCGACGGCGCCCTCGGACTGCAGCGTGTGCGCGGCGTGGAGCGTCAGCACCCTGCCCGTGTCGGTCACCACGCGTGAGCGCGCCCCCTCCCAGTCGGGGCGCTCATGCATGGCCGACGCCGCGCTGCGCGCCGCGGTCGCGAGCACCGGACCCGCGACGGTGAGCCAACGACCAGCCGGTTCGGTGAGCGGACGCACCTGCCCGTCTCGCTCGACCTGCAGGATGCCCGGCGGGTCGGCCACCGCCTCCGGCCGGGCAGCGGCGCTGCGCAGGAGGCTCATGCGGATCACGTCAGCGACGACCGGCCCGCGCTCGGCGACGAACGCGGCCTCGTCCGGCGTGAAGCGACCGCCCATCCGGTAGAGGCTGATGCTCCCCCACGGGTGCTCGCGTGCCCAGAGGATCGCGCGCAGCTCGTCCGTCACGCCGAACCCGGCGAACACCTCCCGGAACCGGCCCGCACGCATGACGTCGCCATCGGTCTCCTCGCTGAGGACCGCGATATCCCGGCCCTCGGTGATGAGCTTGAGGTAGGTCGCAGGCTCGTCGTCGTCGAACTCGTGGCGGAAGATCGCGGCCTCGCGCTGGTTGTCCTCGGAGACGCCGGTCAGGGTGCACGACGTCGACAGCCCCGTCGCGGGATCGTGCGTCGACCACGCGGCCGCTGCGTACGGCACGTGCCGGCGAAGCAGCGAGTCGAGCTCGCGGCACGCGTCAGCGAGTGGCGCGTTCGCGTGCGTCAGCGCACTCGCTCGCCGGTCGAACTCGGTCCCGGACGTCAGCCTCGTCACGTCGCACCCCCCGGTGGCGTGCTCCACCCAAGCACGACCCGCAGCACGACGCCATCCCCCGAACCGGGGATGTCGCCGCAGCCCGACCCGTTCGTACGGTCGATCGCGACCGCTCGGCAGCAGGCCGACGCAGACAGGGACGGAGACCATCATGAACGCCTCGGAACACGATCTCGACACGACCAGGACGCGACGTACGGCTGGGGCGATGCTGCTGTGCGGCGCAACGCTGCTGCTCGTGGGGAACATCGCACACCCTGTCGACGTGGCGCCGTCGGCAACCTCACGCCTCGACCTCGCGACGTCTCCGAGCTGGGTGGTCATCCACCTCGCGCTCGGGCTCGGGATGCTCGTGGTGGCGCTGGCCATCGTGCGTCTCGCGACGGCCAACCGTCGCGATGGCGTGACGGCTGGAACGGTGGCGGCGACGACGGCGATCGTCGGAGGCGGGACGCTGGGTGCCGTGTTCGCCGCGCTGGACGGATTCGGCGCGGCCAGCCTCGCTGATCGCTGGCACGCGACGCCGCTGGCGGAGCGCGGACCGGTCGAGGGTGCCGCCATCGCGCTGGAGGCCATCGACTCGGGCCTGGCCGGGTTCGGCACCCTGCTGCTGTTCGGTGCTGCGATGCTGGCGCTGGCAGCGGTGCTGGTCCACACGAGGGCTGGCTCCCGTGCCCTGACAGCCATGACGGTCGCGGCAGGCAGCCTCGGCACGATCACCGGGCTGGCGCTGCTCGCGGTCGGACCCACAGAGGTCACCATCAACATGATGATGCGGCCTGTCGGTGGCCTCGCCACGATCACGTGGTTGGCGCTGGGCACCAGCCTGGTCCGCCACCCGGAGGGCCGGTGGTCCCCACAGGGGCCCGGGGGCGGATCCGCGCACGGCACCGCTACCCGTGGCGAGCTGCGCAGCACGGTGGCGGGGTGAGGGTGCACGCACCGCGGGGCATCACTTGCAGGATGCACGTGATGCCCCACACGCTGTCGCCACCGACCACCCAGGAACACACATGACCGAGCGCGTCCTCCTCACCGGCATCTCCGGCTTCGTCGGCCAGCACTGCGGCGCCGAGCTGCTCAACGAGGGCTACGAGGTCGTCGGCACCGTCCGGTCCGCCAAGAAGGGCGAGGTCGTCGAGGCAGGAATCGCGAAGGTCGCGCCGACCGAGAAGCTGTCGTTCGTCGAGCTCGACCTGCTCGAGGACGCCGGCTGGGACGACGCGATGCAGGGCATCGACCACGTCCTGCACGTCGCTTCGCCGTACTTCGTCGCCGAGCCGAAGGACGAGGACGAGTACATCAAGCCGGCCGTCGAGGGCACGCTGCGCGTCATCGCCGCCGCGCAGAAGGCGGGCGCGAAGCGCATGGTGCTCACGTCGTCCGTCGTCGCTGTCGCGCAGGGCCACCCCGACGGCCGCTACGGCCCCGAGACCTGGTCGGACCTCGACGGCGGCATCAGCACGTACGCCAAGAGCAAGACGCTCGCGGAGCGTGCCGCGTGGGACGCGGTCGAGGGCAGCGCGATGGAGCTGGTGGTGATCAACCCGGGCGGCGTGTTCGGTCCGACGCTCAGCGGCCGCGCCGACGGCCAGAGCATGATGATGGTGTCGGACATGATCAACGGGAAGATGCCGCTGCTGCCCGACATGAAGCTGGGCATGGTCGACGTTCGCGACGTGGCTCGCCTGCACGTGGCCGCGATCACCGCGGACGGCGCAGCTGGGCGCCGCTTCATCGCCGCCACCTCGACCCCGGTGGACGTGGTCGACCTCGCCACCGCGCTCAAGGACGCAGGCTTCACCAAGGTGTCGACCCGCAGGGCGCCGACCCCGCTGCTGAAGATCGTGGCGCTGTTCGACAAGAGCGTGCGCGGCACGTTGCCGCTGGTGGGCAGGACGATCCTGTTCGACACCCAGCTGACGATGGAGCTGCTGGACTGGGTGCCCACGCCCGTCGACCAGTCGATCGTCGACACCGCCCGGTCCCTCACGGCGGCCTGAGCGAGCCGGCGCCGGACACCATCGCCGAGCCACCCCACTGCGTGACGCTCATCGGTCAACGCCGAGGGGGG
>JBFGFG010000250.1:0-4533 GCA_041579655.1 Nitriliruptoraceae bacterium | reverse complement strand
GCGGCGTTCGTCACACACGGTCAGCGGCTCGAGGTTGTCCGCCGAGTTGAGCATGGTGTCCACGACCGCCCGGACCAGGGCGAGGTCGCCGTCGGGCCAGCCGTCGCTGCGGCTGCGCGGCACCAGTCGCACCGCGAAGGTCGGGCGCCGCGGCAGGCTGCCGTCGGTGCGGTCGAACGTCGCCGCCGGGAACCCCGCGCCGAGGCCGCCGTCCACCAGCAGCCCGCGACCGGCGCCGCTGCCGATCTCGACCGGCGAGAACACCATCGGCACCGACATCGACGCGCGGATGGCCTCGGCCACCGACTGATCGTCGGGGTCCAGCCCGTAGCGGTGGTAGTCCCACGGCAGGCGCACCACGCGGCGGTTCACGACGTCGAGACAGCGCACCACCAGCTTGTAACGGCGCCCCTCGGGCAGCTCGGCAGCAGCCTCGTCCTCGTCGTCCAGACGCAGGTCCGCCCAGGTGCGCACGCCGTGCTCGGACAGCAGCGACGCGATCCACACCACCGGGTCGATGACGTCGGGCCCGAGGCGCTCCACCATCGCGCCGACGACGCGACGCGTCGAGAAGCGGCTCAGCACGTCCGCGAACGCGAAGCCGCGGTAGTCGAGTTGCTCGAGGTAGCCGAGCATCTCCTCGGCGCTCGCTCCGGCGACCGCCAGGGCCCCGGCCAGCGCCCCGGCGCTCGCGCCGGCCACGCGGTACGGCCGCCATCCAGCGTCGCTCAGCGCCGCGAGCGCGCCGACGTGGGCGATGCCGCGCACGCCTCCACCGCCCAGGACCAGGTCGCAGTCCCTCATCCGGCGCCCCCGCTCACCCATCCCGCCAGCTGCACGTCGCCTCTCGCGTCGTCAAGCCGCGAGGCTAGGTGTTCACACCGGCCGGGCGAGGGTCACCGCGTAGTCGCCGTCGTCGTCGAGCCATCGCTCGACGGTCTCCAGCCCGGCAGCGGCCAGCTCGGCGTCGAGGCGCTCGGGGCGGAACTTCGCCGAGATCTCGGAGCGGATGTGCTCGCCAGCCGCGAACGTCAGCTGCATGTCGAGCTCGCCGAGGCGCACCGTCTGGTCGACGTCGCTCACGAGGTGCATCTCGATCCACTCCGCCTCGACGTTCCACACCGCCCGGTGCGACCAGCTGGCGATGTCGAAGTCGCCGCCGACCTCACGGTTGAGCACCCGCAGCAGGTTGAGGTTGAACAGCGCGGTCACGCCCTCGCGGTCGTCGTACGCCGCCACCAGCCGCGCCGGATCCTTCACCAGGTCCGTGCCGAGCAGGAACGTGTCGCCGTCGCGCAGGATCGAGCGCACCTGCTTGAGGAAGCGCGCGCGGGGCTCGGGCTCGTAGTTGCCGATGGTCCCGCCGAGGAACGCAACCAGCTGGCGGCCGTCGTGGCGGATGCCGTCGAGGTCGTGGTCGAAGTCGCCGAGGCAGGTGTCGATGATCGCCTCGGGGTAGCGCTCACCGAGCACCGCCGCCGCGCCGTCGAGGGCGTCACGGCTGACGTCGAACCCGACGTAGCGGTGCAGCCCGGAGTCCGACGCACGCATCGCGTCCAGCAGCGCCGTGGTCTTGTCCGAGCTGCCCGAGCCGAGCTCGACCAGCGTGTCGGATCCGGCCGCCGCAACGATCTCGTCCGCGCGCGCCAGCAGGATCGAGCGCTCGGCCTCGGTCGGGTAGTACTCCTCGAGCCGTGTGATCTCGTCGAACAGCTCGGAGCCGCGCGCGTCGTAGAGCCACTTCGGCGGCAGCGTGCGGGGGCTCGTGGCCAGCCCGTCACGGACGTCGGCAGCCAGCGCGTCGTCGCGCGACGCGACCGCCCCGTCGTGGTCAGGCGACGCCACGGCGGCGCGCTCGTCGGTGGCGGTCATGCGCGCTCCGGGTCGGGGTGGCTTCACCGCGCGAGGCGCAGGCCGCTGGCCTGCCATCGCGTGAGCGCCGGGAAGAAGTTGCGGTAGGTCAGGCGGGTGTGCCGGTCCGGCGTCAGGGCGCAGCCGCCCCGCAGCACGTACTGGTCGAGCATGAACTTGCCGTTGTACTCGCCGACCGCGCCGGGAGCCGGCACGAAGCCGGGGTAGGCCGTGTACGGCGAGGCGGTCCACTCCCACACGTCGCCGACGAGCTGACGCATCCCGGTGCCGGGGTCGCCGACCGGGTGCAGCAGGCCGCTGCCGAGCGTGTTGCCGCTGTCCGGCGCCCCGCCGACGGTGCGGGCGGCGTGCTCCCACTCGTGCTCGGTGGGCAGGCGCGCGTCGGCCCAGCGGGCGAACGCGTCCGCCTCGACGAACGAGACGTGCTGCACGGGCTGGTCGGGGTCGACGTCGACGCGACCGGCGTGGGTGAACACGGTCCAGCGCCCGTCGTCCTCGCGGCGCCAGTACTCGGGCGCGGTCCAGCCGCGCTCCTCGACGGTGCCCCAGCCGTGGCTGAGCCACAGCGAGGGGTCGTCGTAGCCGCCGTCCTCGATGAACGCGAGCCACTCGCCGTTGGTGACCGGCCGGTCCGCGAGCTCGTAGTCGCGCAGCAGCACCTCGTGGACGGGGCCCTCGTTGTCGAACGCGAAGCCGTCACCGGCAGGGGTCGCCGCGGTCGGGTCGTGGCCGACCTCGACGATGCCGCCCTCGATCGCCGTCCAGGTGAGCTCGCCGGCGTCCGACGGCGGGACCGTGACGTCGTGGTACGCCGGCTCGACGGGGTTCCAGGCGAAGTTCGCCTTGATGTCCATCAGCAGCAGCTCCTGGTGCTGCTGCTCGTGGTGACAGCCGAGCACCGCCAGATCGGCGAGGCGCTCGTCGTCGAGGTGGTTCTCGATCAGCTTCTGCATGCCGTGGTCGACGTGCTCGCGGTAGGCGCGCACCTCGGAGACCGACGGGCGCGACACGAAGCCACGGTTCGCGCGGGTGTGCCGCTCGCCGACCCCGACGTAGTAGCTGTTGAACAGGAACGCGAACATCGGGTCGTACACCCGGTAGCCGGGCAGCGACGGCTGCAGCAGGAACGTCTCGAAGAACCACGACGTGTGCGCACGGTGCCACTTGGTGGGGCTGGCGTCGGCCATGGCCTGCACACCTTGGTCCTCCGGGGACAGCGGTGCCGCCAAGGACTCGGTCCGCGTGCGCGTCGCCTCGTAGGCGCGTGCGATGGCCTGCGCGTCCATGTCTCCCTCACCGAGCTGCTGCGCAGGCAACGTACAGCTGCTCCCAGGCCTTCCCAGTGGCCTTCGGCACGGCCGCACGGCGTGTCTACGCACGTGCACGACTGGGCAGAACGACGCTCTCAGGCGTCCAGGACGACGCCGAGCGACTCGCGCAGCGACTTGATCGTGAACGGCTTGCTGAGCGGGCGCGCCTCGAGCCCTCGGGCGAGCACGCCCAGCGCGGTCGGGGTGACCGCCGAGGTGAGGAACACCTCGGGGGGCGCGATGCCCTCCTCGCGCAGGACGCCGAGCAGGGTCGGACCGTCCTCCTCGGGCAGCGACACGTCCAGCACCAGGACGTCGGCCACGCCCTCACGACAGCGCTGACGGGCCTCGGCACCGTTCGACGCGACCTGCACCTCGTGACCCTCCGCCTCCAGCACGAGCCGGAACAGGATCTGGACATCCTCCTCGTCATCGACGACCAGCACGCGCACGAGGTTCCTCCGGGGGACAGGACGCTCACACCCTAAGCGACGGCCTGCACACGGCGCGAGACGAACCGAGACACACACCGCCACCGCACGCGGCGTGCGGGATGGTGTCAGGCGACGAGCAGGCCGCGTGCCGCGAGGCTGCTGAAGCTGACCACCGCGACCACCACGCCGATCACCATGCGCACCCACAGCCGTCGCACGTCTGCGGGGCTGGGATCACCGGCGCCCTCAGGAGCGTTGGGGAGCGTGCCCGTGCGGCGCAGCTGCACGAGCGCCGCGAGCGTCCCCAGCGTCAGCGCTGCACCGATCGCACCGACGCCGCCGAGCAGCAGGAACACCCAGGAGTCCACGACCGTCCCTATCCGTCTGCGATCCGGCTCCGAACGATACGTGTGGGACGGCACGCTGTGCACACCCGCGCACGCACCCCGCAGCACCGTCAGCCACCACCGGAGCCCCCCATGGCCAGCCGCACCATCACGTTGTCGATCGACGCGGCACCCGAGGTCGCGTTCGCGTTCCTCGAGGACTTCTCGCACGCCGAGGACTGGGACCCGGGCGTGGCCTCGTCGCAGCGGCTCGATGAGGGGCCGATCACCGTCGGGTCCCGCTTCGGCCTCGACCTGCTCGTCGCCGGCCGGACCCAGCGCTGGACGTACGTCGTGGAGCGCCACGACGCGCCCACGCACGTGACGTTCGCGACCCGCACGAGTCGCGCCACGGGTGTCGATGCTGTGCAGGTCGCCGCGCGTCCCGGCGGCGGCAGCGAGGTCACGTGGAGCGCGGCGTTCACGTTCGCCGGGCTGCTCGGCAAGGCCATCGACCCGCTGTTCGCGCCGGTGTTCCACCGGATCGTGGGCAAGGCGGTCGGCGGGCTCGAAGCCGCGCTGCGCGCCCTG
>JBFGFG010000249.1:0-4534 GCA_041579655.1 Nitriliruptoraceae bacterium | reverse complement strand
GGGTCGGGCTGGCGCACGGTGGTCCTGGGGTCGGCTCGGGTGAGTACGGGAACACCGTCTCACACCCCTGTGACATTCCCGCCCGTCACCGCCCACAAACGCGCACCACCATGCATTCCGCGCTCACGCACCCGCGACGACCGCAACCACCCGCCCAGGACTGCCCGTGCGCACACCGCGATGGGTGTGCCGTTCGCTGCCTCACAGGCAGCAGACGGCACAGCAGACCGTCAGTCCAGGTACTCGTTCATCTTCGCGATGCGGTGACGCGAGCGGATGACGCGGATGGTGCCGCTCTTGGCGCGCATGACCAGCGACTCGGTGATGGCGCCGCGGTTGTCGTACGTCACGCCGTCCACGAGCTGGCCGGTGGTGATGCCGGTGCAGGCCAGGAACGCGTCATCGGTCGTGACCAGGTCGTCGGTGGTCAGCACCTGGCCCAGGTCGAGGCCCGCGTTGACGATCTCGGAGCGCTCCTCGTCGTTGCGCGGCCACAGGCGACCGAGGATCTCGCCGCGAAGCGCCTTGATGCCGCAGGCGGTCGAGACGCCCTCGGGGGTGCCGCCGATGCCGTACAGCAGGTCCACGCCCGGGCGCTCGTCCCACGCGGCCAGCAGGCCGCCGGCGACGTCGCCGTCGGAGATCAGCTGGATGCGGGCGCCGGCCTCACGGATCTCGCGCTTGGCGTCCTCGTGACGGGGACGGTCGAGCATCATCACCGTGACCTCGGAGATGTCCTTGCCCACGGCGCGCGCGATGCGGTCGAGGTTGCGCTTCAGCGGCGCGTCGAGGTCGATCATGCCCTTGGCCGACGGCCCGACGACCATCTTCTCCATGTAGACCGCCGGACCCGGGTCGAACATGCCGCCGCGGGCGGTCGCGGCGATGACCGCCAGCGAGCCCGGGCGCCCCTCGGAGAGCAGCGTGGTGCCGTCGACCGGGTCCACGGCGATGTCGATCTTCGGGGCGTGGTCGTGGCCGGTGCCGACGCGCTCGCCGTTGAACAGCATCGGCGCCTCGTCCTTCTCGCCCTCGCCGATCACGACGACGCCCTCGACCTCGACGGTCGAGAGCATGGTGCGCATCGCGTCGACGGCCGCCTGGTCCCCGGCCTCCTTGTCGCCACGGCCCTGCCACTTGGCCGACGCCATGGCTGCGGCCTCGGTCGTGCGGACGAGGTCCATGGCCAGGTTGCGGTCGGGGCGCTCGTTGGTCGGCATGTGGTGGTTCCTCAGAGGATGGACGCGGTGGACGGAGCCTATGCACAGTCCACGACCCGCCCCCATACGAGGGCGGGTCGTGCACGCGTTGTTGGACGACGGGTCACTCGTCGAGGTCGGTGTCACCGATGCGGTCGACGCCGTCGACGGTGGTGACGATGGTGCCGAGGATGTTGGCGACGGTGCGCTTGAGGTAGCGGAACAGCATCGCGCGCGGCACGCCGTACGAGGACGGGCTGTCGTCGTGGAGGTAGCTCAGCACGATGGCCTCGCACTCGTCCATCAGCGTGGTGCCGGTCTCGACGAACTCGCTGATGTCGGGCAGGGTCTGGCCGAGCAGGCGCTGGGCGTCCGCGAACATCGTCGAGACGCGGTTGCGGTACGCAACGAGGCGGTCGTAGTCCTCGGCGTCCGAGAAGCGCACGCCCTCCTCGGCCAGGTTGAGGATGTTCTTCGCCTGGTCCCCGACGCGCTCGAGCTTCTTGACCACCAGCAGCAGGCTCAGCACCGCGCCGACGTCGGCGCCGCCCTGGACCGCGGTGTGCACGACGAGCTCGCGCCGGACCGTCTCCTCGATCGCGTTGATCTTGGTGTCGGTGGCACGGATCTCGTCACCGATGGGCCGGATGTCGGCGTCGGTGACGAGCGTGCCCATCGCGAGGTCGAAGCTGTGGCGACAGCTCGCCAGCATGACGGCGACCTCGCTCTCGATGTGCTCGAGACCGTCACCGGCTGCGCGGAAGAAGTTGAGGACCATGTTCATCTCACCTGAGGATTAGGACACCGAGGGCGGGGACGACGACGAAGACGACGAGCACGTAGCCGAGCACGACGGAGCGCTTGCGCGCAGCCACCTCGGCCATCCGCTCGGCGAGGTGGACCGGTATGTCACGTAGCGCCGGGATCGGGTAGAAGATCACGATGCCGGCGATGTTGAAGGTGGTGTGCACGAGCGCCACCGTCAAGGCCGCCGCGCTGCCGCTGGCCATCGAGGCCAGCAGGGCGCTGATGGTGGTGCCGACGTTGGCGCCGAGGGTCACCGGGTAGACGCTGCGCAGCGACACGACGCTGGCCGCAGCGAGCGGGATCATGATCGAGGTCGTGATGCTCGAGGACTGCACGGCGACCGTGATGACCATGCCGAGCATGATCGCCGGGACGCCGCCTCCGCGGCCCAGCATCGCGTTGATCGACTGCTCGACGCGGTCGGCGATCAGCACCCGCATGTTCTTGGTGATGAACGCCAGCGCGACGAAGATCAGCCCGAGCCCGAGCGCGACGACGAGGAGCCCGAGCATCGTGCCGCTCAGACCGAACGACTCCAGCCCGCCCTCGAGCGCCTGGACCGGTGCCTTGACCGCTTCCTTGATCGGGCTGTCGAACTCGACACCGCCGGAGCCGACCAGCAGCTCCGTGATCGAGCGCGCGATCGACGACAGCACGCCGGTCAGCAGCTCGAGCGGGAACAGGACGAGCACGGCCATGAGGTTGAGGAAGTCGTGCACGGTGGCCGCAGCGAACGCCAGGCGGAACTCGGCCGGGCGGCGCAGGTGGCCCAGCGAGGCCAGCGTGTTGGTGACCGTGGTGCCGATGTTGGCACCCATGATCATCGGCACCGCCGCCTCGACGGACAGCGTGCCCGCCGCGACGAGACCGACGATGGTCGCGGTCGTCACCGAGGACGACTGCGCCAGCACCGTGGCCAGAACACCGACGAACAGACCCGCGAGCGGGTTGCTGACTGACTGCAGCAACGCCTCACCGAAGTCGGCGCCGAGGCCCTTGATGCCCGCCTCGAGCATGCCGACGCCGACGAGGAACAGATAGAGCAGACCGACGACGAGCGCGAACCGGCCCAGCTTGGCCACCAGCTCCTGCCTCGACTCGCTCTGGGGGGACTCCACGGCCACTCGGGCTCCTCACGTGCTGCGTGCGGACTGCAGGGTGGTCGGCGCGACCGTGACGAACCCGGCGCTGCCTGACTGCTGGCGCGGCGGAGGGTAGGTGCAGTTCGGCACTGGTCCGGAAACGGCGACGACGTTCGCGCGGTGGCCGTCCAGCGGGCACGGCCCCGTCAGCCCGCCCGGGCGCCTGCGATCCGTCAGCGGCGAGGCCGCACGGTCCGGGGCAGGTCCTCGGTGAACGACGGCAGACGGCCGGTCTGCGCGTGGGCTCGCAGCCCGTCGTTCTCGCGTGCGCTGCGGTCCCGCACACCGCCCTGGTCGAGGAACATCCTCTTGAGCAGCGCGACCGTCGCCGGGTCCCTGGTGGCGACCTCGCGCAGCCACTCCATGCCCGCGTCGTACGCACCGCCCTCCGCGGTCAGCCGCTGGGCGAAGCCGGAGTCGAACGCCTCCTGCGCGTCCACGAAGCGGGCGGAGAGCACCCAGTCGCGCGCGGTGGACAGCCCCACGCGGCCGACCGTCCGGGCGACACCCACCGGGATCCCGTGGATCGCACCGGGGAAGCGCAGCGTGGCCGAGTCCGACACCGTCATCAGGTCGCAGGCCGCAGCCAGCTCGACGCCGCCTCCCACGGCGTAGCCCTCGACCGCCGCGACCGTCGGCGCGCGCAGCGTCAGCAGCTGCTCGTACGCGACGGTGAACAGCTCCTGCCGGCGGGCGAAGCCAGCGCCGTCCGGACCCGCCTCCTTGAGGTCGGCACCAGCCGAGAAGTGGCCGCCGGCCCCGGTGACGAGCAGCCCGACGAGCGCGTCGTCAGCCTCCGCGTCGGCGAGGGCGTCCACGAGCGACGACAGCAGGCCGGTGTCCAGCGCGTTGCGGACCTCGGGCCGCTGCAGCGTCAGCACGTGGATCGTGCCGCCGCCCTCGGTGGTGTGGACCTCGGTCGCGAGGGATGGCTGCTGCACGTGGGGCTCCGGATCGGCTCGCCCTGAGGCTACGGCGGGGACCCCCTGTCACCCCGCGCGGCACCCTCGCGCCTACGGTCGTGCCACACACCGCAGACCGGAGCCACAGATGGACGTCGACGCGCCGCAGGGCACCACCGCCTCACTGATCGCGATCGAGTTCGAGGAGCCGCTGCTGGCGCAGGAGGCCCTGCTGGCCTCCATGCGGCTCGTGAGCAAGAGCCAGCTGAAGCTCGAGGACGCGGCCATCATCCTCAAGGAGGAGGGCGGGCGCCTGCGCATCCACGAGACGCGCGACACCCGGCCGGCCGACGGCATCCGCAGCGGCACCTGGTTCGGGATGCTCGCCGGGCTGCTCGTGGGCGGCGGGGCGCTGCTGGTGGGGGCCGCGCTGGGCGCTGCCGTGGGCGGCATCTTCGCCAAGCTGCGCGACATCGGCATCCAG
>JBFGFG010000248.1:0-4542 GCA_041579655.1 Nitriliruptoraceae bacterium | reverse complement strand
CGGCCGCCGCGGCGATCCGCGCCGGCGACTCGAGCGTGGCGACCTCGGCGAGCAGCTGGCCGTAGCGCACCTCGGCGTCACGCAGCTCGAGGTCCAGCTGACGCGCCGTGACGGCGTCGTCGGCGGCCATCGCGTTGAACATGACTGCGGAGAACACCGCGAACACCAGCAGCGCCAGCGACGTCACGGTCCACAGCAGTGGGTGACGAGCGGGCCGGTGCTCGGGCACCACGACCAGCAGCGGCACCGGGGTGGCGCGACGCAGGCGCCGTACGCGGCGCAGCGGGAGTGCGGTCATGTCAGCTCCGGAGCGGGCTGGGTGTGGAGGGGGGCGTCGGTGCGTCGTGCGGCCCGCAGACGGGCGGCGGAGGCACGTGGGTTGCGCGCGACCTCATCGTCCGCAGGCCGCTCGGGCTTGCGGACGATGAGGTCAACGAGGGGGACGCGGCCGCAGGCGCACACCGGGAGTCCCGGTGGGCAGACGCACCCGGTGGCCGCGTCGGTGAAGGCCCGCTTGACGAGGCGGTCCTCCAGGCTGTGGTAGGCGAGCACGACGATGACGCCGCCCGGCATCAGGCGCTCGATCGCGATCGGGAGCACGCGCTCGACGGCCTCGAGCTCGCCGTTGACCTCGATGCGCAGCGCCTGGAACGTCTTGGTGGCGGGGTGACCGCCGGTGCGGCGCGCCGCCTGCGGGATCGCGTCGCGCACGATCGACGCGAGCTCGGTGGTGGAGGTGATCGGTCGTGCGGCGATGACGGCGCGGGTGATGCGGTCGGCGAACTTCTCCTCGCCGAGCACGCGCAGCACGCGGGCCAGCGCCTTGTGCTCGTAGCCGTTGACGACGTCGTCGGCGGTGCGCGGCGCGTCGGGCCCCATGCGCATGTCGAGCGGGCCCTCCTGGCGGTAGGAGAAGCCGCGCTCGGCCATGTCCACATGCATCGAGGAGATGCCGAGGTCCAGCAGGATGGCGGCGACCTTGTCGACCCCCGCGGCGTCGAGCACCTCACCCATCGCGTCGAACCGGGCCTCGTGCAGCTCGTAGGTGATGCGCTCGTCGTCCATCGCCGCGAGCTTCTCCCCCGCGAGGCGGTGGGCGAGCGGGTCGCGGTCGATGCCGATCAGGTGCGCGGAGCCGTGGCGGGCGGCACGAGCGGCGAGCACGGCGCTGGCGTGGCCGGCGGCGCCGAGCGTGGCGTCCACGTACGCACCGGCGGGGGCGTCGCTGAGCAGCTCGACGCAACGGTCGAGGAACACGGGCACGTGTGGTGCGCTCATGCGTCGCCTCCGTCAGCGAATCGGTCGGTGGCGCCGCTCTCGTACTCGCCCCAGGCGGAGCGGTCCCAGATCTGGATGCTGGAGAGCGCGCCGTTGACCGTGAGCTCACGGTCGAGACGCGCGTACTCGCGCAGCGCCGGCGGGATCGTCACGCGGCCCTGGCCGTCGGGCGTCTCCTCGAAGGCCTTGGAGGTGAACACGCGCAGGTCGGAGAGCGGCGCCTCGCCGGCCTCGACCTCCTGCTGGAGGAGGATGACCCGGCGCTCGAACTCGGCCCGCGGGAAGACGTCGATGCAGCGGTTCTTGGCGACGGTCAGCACGACGCCACCCACGAGCTTGTCGCGGAAGCGAGCAGGCAGGATCACCCGCCCCTTGTCGTCCAGCGTGTGCTGGTACTCGCCCAGGAACACCCGCAGCCGCCTCTCGCCTCGTCGCCGTCGACCTCCATCGGTCTCCAGCGTCCTCCACTTCACTCCACTCTACGGCACGAACTCTCCACTGGACAAGCGTTTCGGCGAAACATTCCCGAAATCGATGGAACTACATCGATGTCGTTCCCGTGTCGTTCTGTTGAGCCATCCGCGCCTGGCGGCCAAGAAGGCAGGAGAACGCACGAAGTTCGCTCCACACGTGCCCCGCGAGGGCGCGTGGGGGGCCATGGTGGAGCAAAGTGGGAGACCCGGACGCCTCCACCCGGGAACCGTTGACCGGCGCGTGGTGCGAGCCCTACGGTCGAACGATCCCGACCCCAGGAGCCACCGTGTCGACGTTCACCTGCGACGGCTGCGAGCGAGACCTCCAGGGGGAACGCGTCGTGTTCACCACCGAGGCCACCGACGCGTCCGGCCTGGACGTCACGGTGACGAAGCGCTGGACCACCTGCCCCGCCTGTGCTGACGGCCTGTTCGCCACGATCGGTCGCAAGGCGCCGTGGGACGACGGTGACTCCACCGTCATGGCGCTGCCGGACGACGACGACTACCAGCTCGGCGCGCCCCTCGGCGGCGTCTCCGGACCCATCGGCGGCTGACGCCTCCGGGCGTCGGGACGACCACACGACTAGTCTCGCTGGTCGCTGTCGTGAGGAGCGTCTGGGTGTCGACAACCGCCGCGGGACCGTCCATGGGCCTGACCGAGGTCTCGCGTCTCGCTGACGCCATCGAGGCGAACATCGTCTCGGTCGTGGAGGGGAAGCGCGACGTCGTGCGGCTGTCCCTCGTGGCGCTGCTCGCCGAGGGGCACCTGCTGATCGAGGACGTGCCCGGCGTCGGCAAGACGCTGATGGCCAAGGCGCTCGCGCGGTCCATCGACTGCTCCGTGTCACGCATCCAGTTCACGCCCGACCTGCTGCCGTCGGACGTGACCGGCGTCACGGTGTACTCCCCCGACTCGGGCCAGTTCCGGTTCAAGCCGGGCCCCGTGTTCTCCAACATCGTGCTCGGCGACGAGATCAACCGCGCCGGCCCCAAGACCCAGTCCGCGCTGCTGGAGTCCATGGAGGAGCGCACGGTCACCATCGACGGCCACACGCACGAGCTCGCGCGCCCGTTCATGGTCGTGGCGACGCAGAACCCGATCGAGCTCGAGGGCACCTATCCCCTGCCCGAGGCGCAGCGCGACCGCTTCATGATGCGCCTGTCCATCGGCTACCCCGACGTCGACGCCGAGCTCGCCGTGCTGCGCACGCACGGGCACGGCAACCCGCTGGAGCGCCTCGGCGCCGTCGCGGACGCCGCCACGGTCGCCGCAGCCATCGTCGCCGTCCGCGAGGTCCACGTCGCCGCGTCCGTCGAGCGCTACATGGTCGCCGTGTGCCGCGCGACCCGGTCACACCCCGAGGCAGAGCTCGGTGCGTCGCCGCGAGCCGCGCTCGCGCTGCTGCGGGCCTGCCGCGCCTGGGCCGCGCTCGAGCGTCGCGAGTACGTGACCCCCGACGACGTCAAGGTGCTGGCGCGCCACGTGCTGCCGCATCGCCTGATCCTGCGCCCCGACGCCCAGCTCGCCGACCGGGACCCGCTGACCGTCGTCGAAGAGGTGCTCGCCGGCGTGCCGGCGCCCACCGAGTGAGCTGGCCGCCCCGCCTCCCCGCAGCCCTGCGGCTGCTGACGCGCCGCGGGGCCGGGATGCTCGTGGCGTCCTTCGCGCTGTGGCTCACCGGCCGCGTGCTCGGGGTGTCGTCGCTGTGGATGGCCTCGGTGGCCACCCTGGGCCTGGTGGCGGCCGGTTACGTGTGGGTGCTGCTGTCCACGGCGAACCTCGAGGCGCAGCGCCGCGTCGCGCCGGGGCGGCTGTTCCACGACGCGCGCGCCGGCGTGGAGCTGACCCTGCGCAACAGCGGACGGCTCACGACCTCGCTGCTCGGCGTGCGTGACGCCACCCCCGAGGAGCTGCCCGCCAGCGCCGGGTTCGTGCTCGCGCCGCTGCGCCCGGGCGGCGCGGCCCGGCTGCGCTACGAGGTCGTGGGAGCCCAGCGAGGCGTGTACGAGCTCGGCCCGGTCGACGTGCAGCTGCGCGACCCGTTCGGCGTCGCCTCACGGGTCCAGCGGGTCGGCACCACCGACAAGCTCGTCGTCTACCCACCGGTGCACCGGCTGGCCGTTGGCCTGCCGCTGCGCGGGCTCACGGGCACGGGCGGCGCGTCACGACCGCGACCGGGGGCCACGGGCGACGAGCTGGCGACGGTGCGGGAGTACGTGCAGGGCGACGACCTGCGCAAGGTCCACTGGGGCAGCACCGCGCATCGCGGCCAGCTGATGATCCGCCAGGACGAGTCGCCGCAGCGGCCCGACGCGACGGTGGTGCTCGACACCCGCGCCTCGGCCCACCGCGGCATCGGCGCGCAGTCCTCGCTCGAGACCGCGGCCAGCGCGGCCGCATCCGTCGCGTACCACGTCGCCGAGCGCGGCTTCGACGCGGCGCTCGTGACCACGTTCATGTCCGCACGCCCCCGCCCGCTCCCCTGGGAGCAGACGCTGGAGCGCATCGCCCGGGTCACGCCGGACCCCGACGCCGACCTCGGTGCGCTGTGGCAGCAGCTGGCCACCACCTCGGGCACCAGCGGGCTGCTGTTCGCCGTGGTGTGCGTCCCCGACGCCGCGATGCTGCGCCTCATGGTGCGCGCCGGTCGCGGCGCGTCGATCCGGGTCGCGCTGCTGGTGGACGCCGACGCGCACGGCCGCGGCAGCCGCCGCGGAGCGGACCCGATCCCCACGGCGCGCGCGCTGCGGGCGGCCGGCTGGCGCGTCACCGTGCTCGGCCCCAAGG
>JBFGFG010000247.1:0-4564 GCA_041579655.1 Nitriliruptoraceae bacterium | reverse complement strand
TGGGCACCACCGGCGCGCGGGTGCACGGCAGCCCCGTGCCCAACGACCGCACCACGCCGGAGGCGACCGACCTCCAGCGGCTGCTGCGCACCTTCGTCGACCGCGGCGTCGAGGTGGCGGCGCTGGAGGTGTCCTCGCACGGGCTGGAGCTGCACCGCATCGACGGCACGCGGAGGGTGGTCGCTGGCTTCACGATGCTCGGCGAGGACCACCTCGACTTCCACGGCGACCTCGGCTCCTACCTCGCGGCGAAGCAGCGGCTGTTCGACGGCGCGCTCGCCGCGCGGGCCGTCGTGGTGGTGGACGACGACGCCGGGCGCACGGTGGCTGCCGAGGCTGCGGTGCCGGTCACGACGCTCTCCACGGACGGCGGGGACGCCGACGTGCGGCTGCTGGAGGTCGAGGTCGACCTCGACGGCGGGCGTGGCGTGCTGGTGTCGCGCGACGGCACCCGGCAGCCGATCTCGACCAGGCTGCTGGGACGGCACAACCTCGCCAACGCCGCGCTGGCGTGGCTGCTGGCGACCGACGCAGGCGTCGACGGTGAGGCCGCCGCGCTCGGCATCGCCGCGTGCGACGGGGTCCCGGGGCGTCTCGAGCGTGTCGAGGTCGGTGGCCGCGTCGCGCTGGTCGACTACGCGCACACCCCCGACGCGGTGCGCATCGTGGTCGGCGAGCTGCGCCGCCTGATGCCCAGCGGGTCCCGTCTCGCCATCGTGCTCGGCGCCGGTGGGGACCGTGACCGCACCAAGCGCGGCCCGATGGGCGCAGCGGCTGCGGCCGCGGACCTCGCCGTGATCACCAGCGACAACCCCCGCTCGGAGGACCCCGAGGCGATCCTCACGGCCGTGGCCGAGGGGGCCATCGCAGCCGTGGCGCAGGGTGCGCCTGCCGAGGTCGTCACCGCCGTGGACCGGCGCGAGGCGATCCGGCGCGCCGTGGCGTGGGCGGCACCCGGCGACGTCATCCTCGTCGCGGGCAAGGGCCACGAGCTCGGTCAGACCTTCGCTGACCGCACCGAGCCGTTCGACGACCGGGCCGTCGCCCGCGAGCTGCTGGCGGAGGTGTCGGCATGATCAGGCTCACGCTCGCGGAGGTGGCTGCGGCCGTGCACGGCCGCGTCGTCGGTGACCAGACGCTGGTGGTGGACGCCGTGCTCACCGACAGCAGGACCGCGGCGCCCGGCGGCCTGTTCGTGGCGCTGCGGGGAGAGTTCGCCGACGGTCACGAGTTCGTGGCCGCGGCCGAGCAGGGCGGCGCGACAGCGTCGTTGGTCGAGCGTGACGAGCTGCTCGCAGGCCCCGGCGTGGTCGTCGACGACTGCTGGCAGGCCATCGGTGCGCTGGGTGGGCACGTGCGCAGCGTGGTCGACCCGGACGTGGTGGCGATAACCGGCTCGGTCGGCAAGACCACCACCAAGGACCTGCTGCGCGCGGCGCTGGCGGCCGACCGGCCCACCGTGGCGGCGCAGGGCTCGTTCAACAACGAGCTCGGGGTCCCGCTGACGCTGCTGTCGACGCAGGCCGACACCGAGGCGCTCGTCGTGGAGATCGGTGCTCGCGGGCAGGGGCACATCGCGTCGCTGACCCCGTGGGTGCGCCCCGACGTGTCGATCGTGACCGCGGTGGCCGGTGCCCACCTGGAGATGTTCGGCGACCTCGACGCGGTCGCCACCGCCAAGGGCGAGCTCGTCGAGGCGCTCACGGCCCACGGCACCGCCGTGCTCAACCGCGACGACGAGCGCGTCTGGGCGATGCGCTCGCGCACCGACGCCGCCGTGCTCGGCTACGGGTACGCCACGCTCGACGGTCGGGCCGCGGACGTGACCGTGCGCGACCCGCGCCCCGACGATCGTGGGCGCTGGGGTGGCCGCGTCGTGACCCCGTGGGGGGAGGCCGAGCTGGTGCTGCCCGTCCCCGGGCGCCACAACCTCGACAACGCGCTGGCCGCGACGGCGGCCGCCGGTGCCCTCGGTGTGCCTCTGGAGGCGATCGTGGAGGGGCTGGCCGCGGCCACGCTGTCGCGGTTCCGCGCCGAGCTGACCACGCGTGCCGACGGGCTGCTGGTGGTCAACGACGCCTACAACGCGAACCTGTTCTCGATGCGCGCGGCGCTGGAGATGCTCGACGACCTGCGCCAGCCTGCCGGACGCGTCGTGGCCGTGCTCGGACACATGGCCGAGCTCGGTCCGACAGAGCTGCAGGACCACGAGGAGGCCGGCCACGCGGCCGGGCACGTCGCGGACCTCGTCGTGGTGGTCGGACGCGGGGCGCCGCTGCGGACGATGGCGGCCGAGGTGGCCCCGACCGGTGCCGAGGTCCTCACCGTGGACAGCCCGCAGGAGGCCGCTGCCGCGCTGCGCGGCCGGCTCGGCGCGGGCGACGTGGTGCTGTGCAAGGCCAGCCGCTCCGCCGGCCTCGACCGCGCTGCCGAGGCGCTGCTCGCCGACGACACCCCGCGCGAGGACCGTCTGCGTCCCGCACCCCGCCCCCGCAGCGGCACCGAACTCGAGGCCCAGTCATGATCCCCATCCTCACCAGCGGCGCCGTCGCGTTGATCCTGTCCCTGCTCGGGACGCCCGTGGTCATCCGCTTCTTCCAGCAGCGCGGGCTGGGGCAGCCGATCCGCGAGGAGGGCCCCAAGGACCACCAGTCCAAGGCCGGCACCCCCACGATGGGCGGCACCGCGATCGTGCTCGCCGCGACCGCGGGCTGGCTGGCAGCCCACGGCCTGCCGGACACCGAGCTGACCCCGATCGGGGTGCTGGTGGTGCTGGTGTTCCTCGGCATGGCCGCGATCGGCTTCGCGGACGACTTCATCAAGGTCCGGGCCCGTCACAACCAGGGGCTGACCGGGGCCGCGAAGTTCATCGGGCAGGCCGTCATCGCCACGCTCATCGCGTTGGTGGGACCGGCGTACGCCGGCATCCCGCGCGAGATCTCGATCACCGGCGACTGGACGATGCCGCTTGGCACGTTCGTGTTCGTCGTGTGGATGTTCCTGCTGCTGGCCGGCACGAGCAACGGGGCCAACCTCACCGACGGCGTGGACGGCCTGCTCGCCGGCACGAGCGCGCTGGTGTTCGGCGCCTACACGCTGGTCGCGTTCTGGCAGTACCGCAACCCCGCCGCGTTCGGGCTCGCCACGGACCTCGACCCGCTCGACATCGCGGTGCTGTGCGCGGCGACGACCGGGGCGTGCGCCGGCTTCCTGTGGCACAACGCCCCACCTGCCAAGATCTTCATGGGTGACACCGGCTCGCTCGCTCTCGGCGGCCTGCTCGCCGCGGTCGCGGTGGCGACCGGCACCCAGCTGCTGCTGGTGCTGATCGGTGTGCTGTTCGTCGCCGAGACCCTCTCGGTGATCATCCAGAAGACCGTGTTCAAGCTCTCCAAGCGCAGCGTCGCTGCCGGGCGCCGGGAGCATCCGATGCGGGTGTTCCGGATGGCCCCGCTGCACCACCACTTCGAGCTCGTGGGCTGGTTCGACGGGACGATCATCGTCCGGTTCTGGATCGCCGCCGGCATCGGCGTGGTCGCGGGCCTCGGCCTGTTCTACGGCGAGTCGTTGGACCGCGTCGTCGAGGCGATCCGGGCGGGGAGCGCCTGATGGCCGCCGTCACGTCGCTCGGCGTCGGCCGGGCGCTTGTGGTCGGTGCACGCGTCACCGGCCGCGCCGTGGTGGACGCGCTGCGCGCCGTGGGCGTCGGGGTCGTGGTGGTGGACGCCGCCCCCGGGATGCTCGATGGGCTGCCCGACGACGTCGAGGCGCTGCCGGTCGAGGACGCACGCCCGCTGCTGGCGCGCGTGGACGTCGTGGTGCCCTCCCCGGGCGTGCCCGAGGTGTCGCCGCTGCTGCGTGCCGCGGCGGAGGCCGACGTGCCGGTCTGGTCCGAGCCCGAGCTCGCCGCCCGGCTGCACCCCGACCGGCACGTGGTGGCGATCACGGGCACCAACGGCAAGACGTCGGTCACCGAGCTGGTCACCGCGATGCTGGTCGAGGGCGGTGTGCCGGCGACGGCGTGCGGGAACATCGGCACGCCGATGCTCGAGGCGATGCGCGACGGTGGCACCGAGCTGCTCGTGGCCGAGCTCTCCTCGTTCCAGCTGCGCTACGCGAGCCAGCTGCGGTGCCGGGTCGGCGCCGTGCTCAACCTCGCACCGGACCACCTCGACTGGCACGGGGGGTTCGCGGCGTACGGTGCGGCGAAGGCCCGCGTGTGGGCAGGGCAGGACAGCGAGGACTGGGCCGTGGTACCGGCGGGTGACGAGCTCGTGGGAGCGCTGCTGGAGCGCGCACCCGGCCACGTCGCGCGCTTCGACGGCGTCGCGCCGGTGACGGTGGGCGTGGGCGTCGAGCACGACGCCCTGCACGTGCACCTGCCCACGGCAGAGGGTCGTCTGGTGGGGCTCGAGGAGCTCTCCAGCGACGCGCCGCACCACCGTGCCAACGTGGCGGCCGCGGCGACGATCGCGCTGCTGGCAGGCGCTGAGCTCGCTGGCGTGGGGCGGGCCGCGGCCGCGTTCCGGCCCGGTGGGCACCGCTCCGAGCTGGTGCTGGTGCA
>JBFGFG010000246.1:0-4575 GCA_041579655.1 Nitriliruptoraceae bacterium | reverse complement strand
AGGTGGTCGCCGCCTCGCTGTCGGCCGACTCCGGCAGCCAGACGGTGAGCGTCGAACCGCGCTCGCCCGTCTCGAGCGAGAGGTCGGCACCGATCCGGCCGCACAGCATCCGCACGATGTACAGGCCGAGGCCGAAGCCACCCGCCACGTCCTCGTGGCCGCGTGTGAACGGCTCGAACAGCTGCCCGAGGGCGGTCTCCGGGAATCCCCCGCCCTCGTCCTGCACCGAGACGCCGAAGCGGCCGTCCTCGTGCCACCCCCCGCGGACGCGAACCGGGCCGTCGCTGTACTTGTGGGCGTTGGAGACGAGGTTGGCGAGGATGCTGGCCAGCAGCGTCGGCTCGGTGGTCGCACGCACGGCCGGCACCGCGAGCTCGACGCGCTCGGCGTCGTCGAGCTCGATCGACTGGAGCGCCTCGGCGGTGACGTCGGCGACGTCGACCTCGCGCAGCCGCATCGGCGCGCGGCTGTCCGTGCGCAGCAGCGAGTCCAGCGTGGCGATGACGCGGTTCGTCTCGCGGCGGGCGTTGTGCAGCACCCGGTCGTGCACGGCGGCGGGGACGTTGTCGAGCTGCGCCGTCTCGATGCCGCCGAGCACCACCGTCAGCTCGCCGCTCAGCTCGTGACGCAGCGTCGAGAGCAGCAGCGACACCTCGTCGGCGCGCTCGCGGGCGTCGGCCGCCGCGAGCACAGGCATGAGGTCGATCTCGACGAAGTCGCGCAGCATCTCGAGCCGCGCAACGTCGTCCGGCGTCCAGCTCCGCGCGTGCATGGACGCGGCGCACACCGCACCGACCGTGGTGCCGTCCGGTGTGCGCAGCGGCAGCCCGGCGTATGCGCTCATGCCGAGCTCGGTGCGTAGCGGGTGCACCGCCGTCCACGGCAGGTCAGCCATGTCCTCGATCAGCAGCGGGGCTCGGTCCCGGGCCACGACCTGGCACATCGACAGCGCGAGCGGCGTCGCGCGCGCCTCCACGATGGGCTCGGGGACGCCGAACAGCCCCAGGAACCGCTGCGCAGCCGCCTCGCCGTCGATGACGGTGACCAGCGCGACCTCCGTGCCCAGCATCCGGCTCACGAGCGCAGCGTGCTGGTCGAACGGGCCATCCCGCACGGCGCGCAGCAAGCGTGTCCGGTCTATCCCATTCGCAGTGTTCGCCATCGGGCCCCCCGGCCGTGGCTTCACCGTGACTTAACCCTCGGCTGTTGTCGCGCCCCCGTGCGCTGGCGCGGTGTACCTGACCGCGTGGCCGCACACGGGTGTCTCAGCGGCCGCAGGCCGCTGCGGCCCAGAAGTACGGGTTGACCGCCGAGCCGCCGCCGGGGTGCACCTCGAAGTGGAGGTGTGGCGAGCCACCGCGAGCGTTGCCGGTGTCGCCGTTGTAGGCGATCAGGTCACCCGCGTCGACGTAGCTGCCGGGCCTGATGCCCGGGGCGTAGCTGGCGAGGTGGGCGTAGTAGTACTGGTTGCCGTCGTTGCCGTACATGTACAGCACGATCCCGCCGAGCCCACCGGTCTTCATGCGCGTGACGCGGCCGGCGTGGATCGCGTAGATCGGTGTCCCGTGCGGGGCCATCATGTCGACACCCTTGTGGCTGCGACCGCCGGAGCGCCCAGCACCCCAGGTGTTGCGGAAGAACACCGGGTTGCCGACGGGGCACGAGTAGATGCCGTTGGCGAACGACGTCTTGATCTCGCGCTGGTTTGCCGCCTTCAGCACCAGGGTGCGCTCCTCGGAGCGCACCGAGTCGAGGTCCGCGTTCAGCGCGGCGAGGTTCGCGTCGAGGCTCCCCCGCAGGCCGTCGAGCTCGGCGAGCCGGCCCGCGCGCAGCTGCCGGTTCTGCTCGAGGCCGACCCGCAGCACCGACGCTGACTCGATGACAGCGCGGTCGCGCATCGCCAGCGACTCCAGCATCACCGCCCGCTCGGCGATCTCGCCGGGGTCGTCGCCGCTGATCAGGCTCTCGATCGAGGTCGTGTCGCCGCGCATGAACGCCGCACGTGTGCGGGCGATCAGGGCGGCGTTGGCCACGCCGAGCTCGGCGAGCAGGCGCTCGTCCTCGTCGGCGAGGGACTCCAGCTCCTGCTCGGCGAGCGCGATGCGCTCCTCGAGGTCCTCGATCTCCTCCGCGGCGTCGAGGATGCGCTCCTCGAGCGCGGCCCGCTCCTCGCGCACGCTCTTGAGCTCGGTCAGCCCCGACGCGGGCGCGACGAAGCTGACGAGCAGCAGCGCCGTGAGCGCCGACGTGACGGTGCGGGACCGCACGGAGCCTCCAGAACGGGGACGGCGGCGAGGGACGGATGTCGCCACGCATGGCGACGCCCGAAGCCTACGGCCGTCGTCAGGTGGCGGCGAACGGTCGTTCTGTGGGCGCCCGCCGTGCGCTCAGGCCCGTTTGGCCTCACGGGCGGCCAACGCCTCGTGCACCGCGCCCATCGCGGTGCCGAGCACCTCGAACTGCTCGGCGTCGAGGTGGTCGAGGAACAGCTCCCGCACGTTGGTCACGTGGTGACGTGCGGCGCGCTCGAGCAGCTCGATGCCCGAAGCCGTCAGGAACGCCTCGGTGCCGCGCGCGTCCGAGCTGCAGGGACGCCGTCCGACGTGCCCGGCCTTCTCGAGCCGGCCCACCCGGTAGGTCACCTGCGGCCGCGGCACGATCGCGTCGTCGGCGAGCGTGCTCATCCGCGCGGCACGTCCCGGGGACTCGCTGAGCAGCACCAGGATCGCGTAGTCGTCGAGGCTGATGTCGAAGTTCGTGAGCAGCTCGCGCTCCAACGTGCGGAAGAGCACCGTCGTGCCGGAGATCCAGTTCCGCCACGACGCCTGCTCGTCCTCGCTCAGCCAGCGCACGTCATCCATCGCGGGCAGGCTACGCAGCGGCATGCTCATGCGCGGCTGAGCCAGGCGTCAGCCTCGGCCAGGCGGCGCTCGAGCTGGGGCAGCGTCGCGTCGTTGATGCTGGTGATGCGGGCGTGCTCGTTGAGCGACGCGTTCACGCGACGCGCCTCCATCCCGGTGAGGCGGCAGATCAGCTGCACACGGTCGGAGTTGGCCTGACGCAGCTCCTTCTTGCGCTCGCTGCGGCTGACCTGCGGCAGCCCGCCGGGCGCGTCGCCGTCCTGCGCCATCATGCTGGCCAGCGGGGGCGGGGGCGGGGCGAGCATGATCTCGGGACCGTCCGCGAGGATGCCGTCCGGCTCGATGTCGTCGTCCATGTCGGCGTCGAGCAGCCCCGGCTCGTGGCTGGTGGTGGCCGTGGCGGAGAGGGCCTCGAACAGGCTCATCTGCTCGTCGCGCTCGGCGACGACCTCGTCGAGCATCCCCTCCTCGCGCAGCAGGTCCTGGTCCTCCTTGCGGCGCTTGAGCGCGTGCGTGCGCGCCTCGGCGATGCTGGCGGCGAACACGCGCAGCCGGATGTCGTCGGGGAGGTAGAGGAACGCCCGCTGGCGACGCAGACCGGGGGTCCAGCGCACGAGCCGGCCGACCGCCTGGCGGAAGAACAGCTCGGTGACGGTGGTGGTCGCCCACACGCCCACACGCAGCCGCGGGATGTCGACGCCCTCGCTGACCATGCGCACGGCGACGATCCACTCGGTGTCGTCCTCGGCGAACGCAGCGATCTTCGACGACGCGTCGGGGTCGTCGGAGGTCGCGACCGTGACGCTGCGACCGAAGCGCTCCCGCAGCAGGCGGGCGATGCCGTGCGCGTGGTCGACGTCGGTGGCGATGACGAGGCCGCCCGCGTCGGGGTGGCTCGTGCGCACCTCGGCGAGGGTGGCGTCGGCGCGCGAGAGCACCTCGGGCAGCCACTGGCCGCCCAGCGACAGCGCCGTGCGCAGACGCTGCGAGGCGGCGACGCGGTCGAGCTCGTCCTGGAACGTGGCCGAGAGGATCGCCCCATCGGGGGCGGCCCACTCCATCTCGCCGTCGACGCGGGGGAACAGCACGGGCCGCACCACGCGGCCGTCGCGCAGGGCCTCGCCGTAGCCGTAGGTGTAGTCGGCGACGGCCTCCTCCCACGTGTAGGTCACGAACGGGATCGGGTTGATGTCGGAGCGGAACGGGGTGCCCGACAGGCTCAGCCGGCGGGCGGCGTTCTCGAACGCGTGCGCGACCGAGTCGCCCCAGGCGCGGTCGGTGCCGGCGTGGTGGACCTCGTCGAGCACGACGATCGCGTCGTCGGAGGGGCCACGCAGCTGCCGCGGGTCCGCCGCGACCTGCTGGTAGGTCACCACCACGCCGTGCATGTCGCGCGGCCACGGGTCGGCCGACGCCCACGAGGCCTCGAGGTGGATGCCGAGCTTGGCCGCGGCCCGCGCCCACTGGAGCTTCAGGTGCGCGGTCGGCGCGACGACCACCACCCGCCGGTGCGGGTACGCGGTGAGCTCCTGCGCCACGGCGGTGAGCGCGAAGGTCGTCTTGCCGGCCCCCGGGGTGGCGACCGCCAGGAAATCGGATCGCTCGGTGGTCCGGAACTTCTCGAGCGCGTCCTTCTGCCAAGGACGGAGTCGGATCGTGCGGGCCATGGGACGTCCGAGCATAGAAGCCGCGACCCTCGGTCCAGCACTACCGT
>JBFGFG010000245.1:0-4588 GCA_041579655.1 Nitriliruptoraceae bacterium | reverse complement strand
CGTCCACCGCGAGCAGCGCCTCGACCAGCGCGCCCAGGATCCGCGCGCGCCGGACCCGGTCACCCTCACGTCGGCGTGCCGCGTCGCGCAGCGCCGCGACCGCCTCGCCCGTGCGGCCCGCCCCGAGCCACAGCAGCGCCAGCCCCGGGTGCGTCGTGTGCCCCCACGCGCCGGCCTCGCGGTACGCCTCCTCGGCCCGCTCGACCTCGCCGCGCAGGCGCAGCAGCTCGCCCTGCTGGTAGCGCGCCATCCCCATCACGGGGTCGCCCGGGTCAGCGGCGAGGTGGTCGCACGCGTGCTCGACCTCGGCCATCGCAGCGGACCACTCACCGTGCAGCTGCAGGATCTCGGAGCGGTGCACGAGGCACTGACCGCGGTAGGGCCGCAGGTCGCGCTGGTCGTCGCACCAGCGGCTGAGCACCTCGGTCCACTCCTGCGCCCGGCGCAGGTCGAACACCTCGCGGCACGCCAGGATCACCGCGCAGTACGCCAGCCCGGCCATGATCGGCGACACGTCGCTGGAGGTGACGGTGACCATCACCTCGTCGAGCAGCGGCAGCCCTCGCTCGACGTCGCCCATCGCCACCAGGCACTGCCCCCGACCGAGCAGCCCCATGACGCTGAGGTCCGGATCGGCGAAGCGGGCCGCGATGCGCGCGACGTCGTTGAACACCTCGAGCGCCGCGGCTGGGTCGTGGTCACCGTCGAGCCGCTGCAGCGCCACCGGGACCAGCAGGTAGCCGTGCGCCGCGACGTCCTCCCCCAGCTCGTCGAGGATGCGCTGGGCGCGGGACAGCCACCCGCTGCCGCGGGCCGGCTGGCCCTGCTGGAACAGGATGATGGCGAGCCTCACCGCCCACCTCGCCCCCCCGTCGACGTCGCCTGCCTCCAGCAGGGCGTGGTGCAGCTGCTCGAGCGCCGCCGTGGCCGTGTCACCGTGGCCGGAGAGGTGCGCCGCGACCCCGAGCCGCTGGAGGTCCTCGACGTCCAGCTCGGCGTCGGCCGCCGCAGCTGTCAGCGCATCGTGGGCGTCGCCCCACGCGCGGTGCTCGAACGCGCGGCGCCCCTGCGCGAGTCGGGTCTCGGTCGCCGTGTCCACCCCGTCGGCCATGTTCCTCCCCGCGGACGGTGACCCTCCACCGTGCAGCTACACGAGCCCCGGCACCACCGTCGGACGGCACCACCCGGCCATCCCGCGTCGAACGACCACGGCCGCCTCGCAGCCGGTCCGGCGGCGGGACATCTGCCCCTGCGGCCGGGCGACGGGGCCGCGATAGGCCCGAAGGGTCAACCCGACAGCGACGCATGGAGCGATCATGAAGAGGATGTTGACGGTGAGCGGCGCGATGATGGCAGCGATGCTGCTGGCCGCACCGGTGCAGGCGGCCCCGCCCGACGACACACCCGTCAAGGCGACACCGGACCCGTTCGAGACGGCCGACCTCCCCGGCTGCTTCGGCAACCTGAACGCCACGTTCAACCACGACAGCGGCATCCAGGACCACGGCCGGGACTCGAAGGGGCCGGGGTTCTACTTCCGCGACGGACAGGCCTTCAAGGAGGCCCGGGACGCCACCCGCCAGGCGTTCTGCGGCGCGGAGTGAGCGCGACACCACGCCACGAGCCGGCCTTGCCGCCCCTACTGGACGGCCAGGCCGGCGCGTGCGTCGTCGTAGCTGGCGAGCACGTCCCGCAGCTGCGCCCGCGCCTCCTCGGGGAGCGACTCCGGGTCGTCGTCGACGGCCAGCCGTGCCGCGACGATCAGCGCCGACAGCTCGCTGACGTGCAGCGTCACGCGCAGCACGGCTGGACGGATGCGTTCGATCCTCACCGGTTCCCGTTCGAGAGGTGGTCGCCGATCTGGGCGAGCTCGTCGGAGAACTGGTCGTAGTCGGTCTGCATGCCGTTGAGGTAGACCGACCAGCCGGCGGACATCTTCGCGTAGTGGACCGCCTCCTGGATCTCCTCGTCGGTCGCCCCGAACAGCTTCGCCGCCTCGGTGTGGAACAAGGTGCAGTAGCGGCACTTCGTCTCTGCGTGCAGGGCGATGCCCATCAGCTCCTTGTACTTGTTGGGGATCAGGGTCTCGCCGAGCTCGAGGTCCTTGAACAGGCTCCACTCGTGGTCGAGCAGGCGCTCTGGGATCTGCATGAAGAAGTTCGGGACCAGACCGAGCGTCTCCTTCATGTCGGACTCGATCTCGGCCTTGGACCGGATGGTTGATGGCATCTGCGTGCTCCCCCTGTTGGACGGCAGCCGTCGATGGCTGCCGGTTGAGGTCCCAGCATCCACGGGCCACACCCCCACGTCATGAGGTGTTCTCCTCAGTGGTGACGTTCGGGGGACGTGCGGCAGCACCGGCGTTCGTAGGTTGCTGCGACAGCACACCGCTGCGCCAGCCGCAAGAGGACAGCCGCAAGAGATCGAGGGGCCGGATGGAGCGTCGCAAGCGCCCAGCACCTGCGGACCAGTTCCGGGTCGCGGACCTCGTCGCGGCCCACCACCTCGCGGCCGACCTCGCCGGCGGGCCCCCGCTGCAGCGCGTCGTGCGCTCGACCCTCGTGGCCGTCCGGCTCGCGCGTCACCTGCAGCTGCGCGACGAGGACGTCGCCACGACCTACTGGGTGACGCTCCTGGCCGGACTCGGTCACCCGGCCGGCACCACGCTGGCCGCAGCGCTCGGGCTCGGGACGGAGATCGAGGTGGCCCTGGCCGTCCGCGCGGAGCTGCGCCGCCCGGGCCCGGTGACGCGCCGGGACGTGGCGCCCGGCGCGCGGCGTGCGGTCGAGCTCGCGTGCCTCGCCAGCGCGATCGTGGACCACCTCGGCGATCTCGCCGGCGCGGCGGTGGTGATGCAGCGGTGGCCGGACCCCGACCTGCACCCCGGGCTGGCTCACACCTCGACCACCTCCGCGCGTCCGCTGCTGCACGACCTGGCCGACGTCGACCTCATCGAGCTGACCGCGGCCGAGCCGGACCCACCGCTCGTGCGCACCGGGCGGGCCGTGGACCGGACCCTGGCGGCGCTCGGCGACCGCGACGACGCCGCCGGACACGGCACCACCGGGCACGCGCGCGCCGTCGCGTCGTTGGCGGCGTCCACCGCCAGCGCAGCCGGGCTGCCCGACGCCACCCAGCGGACGCTGCGCCAGGCCGGGTGGGTGCACGACCTGGGGCGCGGGGCGGCGCCGGCGCACACCTGGCACGTCCACGACCCACCGACCTCCGCCGAGATCGAGCGCATGCGCATGACCGGCCACCTGACGCAGGTGATGCTGCGTCGCGTGCCTGAGCTGGGCGACGTCGCGACCGTGGTGTCGCTCGCCCGCACCAACGGCGCTGCGGACCCGACCGACGAGCTGGTGGCCGCAGGCGCGATCCTCGCGGCCGCCCACCGCTACGTCTCGTTGGGCGAGGCCCGCTCGCACCGGCGCGGGCTGTCGCGCAAGGAGGCGGCACGCTCGCTGTGGCGGGCGGGCCGGGCCAGCCAGCTGAGCCGACCTGCCGTCAACGCCGTGCTGCGCACCGCCGACCATCCCGCGCGCGAGCACCCGGACGAGGACTCCTCGCTGCGGCTGCTCACGCCGCGGGAGCTGGAGGTGCTGCAGCTGATCGCGCGTGGCGCCTCGGCCCGGCGGGTCGGGGCCGAGCTGTCGATCACGGCGAAGACCGCCTCGAACCACATCACGCGGATCTACACCAAGCTCGGCATCTCGAGCCGCGCCGAGGCAGCCCTGTTCGCGGTGCGTCACCAGCTGCTGCAGAACCTCCAGCCCCTCACCGTCGACGTCGACTGAGCCGCGGCACGAGCGGCGGCACTCAGCCGCCGCGTCGGGCCCGCTCAGCGACGGCATCGAGCGCGTCGAGGACCTCGTCCGCCGCCCAGCGACGGTTACGACGCTGCTGCCCGAGCTGCCGCAGGACATCGGCCTGGACGAGATGCTCGATGGCGCTGTCAGCCGTCGGGGCCGAGACGCCGAGGCGGTCCCGCACGACGGCGCTGCTGATGATCGGCTGGTCCCGCAGCAGCTCCGCGACACGCCAGGCAGTCGCGTCACGTCGCGCTGTGATGCGCTCTGCCCATCCGGCGGTCACGGCACTCAGGTCGTCGATGAGTCGCGAGCCGCTGTCGACCGCGATGAACGTGGCCTCAACGAAGCGCTCGATGACGGGCAGCGGGTCACCCTCTCGGTACGCGGTGAGCGCGTCGAAGTACGCGTCCTTGCGCTGGAGCAACCCCGCTGAGATCGGCACGGTCACCCCGTGCACGAGCCGTTTCGCGCGAAGCACGGCCTGAACGAGGGCACGACCGACGCGACCGTTGCCGTCAGGGAAGGGGTGGACCGTCTCGAACTGGGCGTGGGCCAGCGCAGCCTGCACCAGCGCTGGCATGTCGTCGCGGGCCATGAAGTCGACGAGGTCGCCCATCGCCGCTGGGACGTCGGTGTGGTGCGGTGGCACGAACGCCGCCGCGTGCGGTCCGTAGACGCTCCCCCCCACCCACACCTGCTCCTGCTCCAATAACACCGTCACCCGCTACCAGAAACGGATTTCCGGCCCTTTGATGGATCGGATTGATATTCATGTG
>JBFGFG010000244.1:0-4592 GCA_041579655.1 Nitriliruptoraceae bacterium | reverse complement strand
GGGCCGCGGTGCCGCTGGGCCGCCGCCTGTTCGCCGAGCCTGAGGAGGAGCACGCGGCCCTCGTGCTCGGCTGGTGGCGTCGCAGCGTCGACGAGGTACGCGACGACACGGATGCCAGAGAGCCGATCATCGCGCCCGGGGACTGAGGACCCGCTCGGGGCTTCAGCCGTCGATGCCCGCCATCAGCATCCGGGCGCACTCGGCGACCGAGCCGGCCATCGACGGGTAGACCGTGATGGTCTGGGCGAGCTGCTGGACGGTGAGGCGGTTCTGGACCGCGACGGCGAGCGGCTGGATGAGGTCGCTCGCGCGGCCGCTGACGACCACGCCGCCCACGACGGTGCCGCTGCCTCGGGTGGCGTGCACCTTCACGAAGCCGTCGGTGCCGTTCACCATCTTCGCGCGCGGGTTGCCCTTGAAGTCGAGGCGGGCGCTCACGACCGGCGTGCCCTGCGCCTCGGCCTGCTCCGCGCTGATGCCGACGGTCGCGACCTCGGGGTCGGTGAAGATCGTCGCGGCCACCGCGTCCCAGCGGATCGGCTGGACCGCCTGGCCGAGCGCGTGCCACATCGCCGTGCGCCCCTGCATCGCGGCCACGGACGCCAGCATCACGCCGCCGGTCACGTCACCTGCCGCGTAGATCCAGCGGCACGACGTGCGCCCGACGGCGTCGACCTCGATGGAACCCCAGTCGGTGCACTCGATGCCGGGGTTGTCGAGGCCGAGGTCGCCGGTGACCGGGACCTGGCCGACGGTGAACAGCACATGGCTGCCCTCGACGGTGCGCCCGTCCTGCAGCTGCACGGTCACGCCGTCGCTGCGGGGCTCGACGCCGGTCGCGCGGGCGTTGCGCAGGATGGTCATGCCGCGGCGCTCGAACACGTCCTCGAGCAGTGCCGCCGCGTCGGGGTCCTCCGTGGGCAGGATGAGGTCGCGCGACGACACCAGCACCACGTCCGACCCGAACCGGGAGAAGGCGTTGGCGAACTCGGCGCCGGTCGCGCCGGAGCCGACGACGATGAGCTTCTCGGGCACCTCGGGCAGGTCGTACACCTGCTGACCGACCAGCACCCGCTCACCGTCGGGCTCGAAGAACGGCAGCACGCGGGCCTTCGAGCCGGTCGCGAGCAGCACGTAGTCGGCCTCGAGCACCTGCGAGCCACCGTCGGCGAGGTCAGCGGTCACCTCGTGGTAGCCGGAGACCCGACCGCGCCCGCGCAGCAGCTTGACGTTCGAGGAGCCGACGCGGCGCTCGATGTCGGCGGACTGGTTGGCACCGAGCGTCAGCACGCGCTTCGCGACGGCCGGGAAGTCCACGACCGAGCGGTCGACGTGGTCCGCACCGGGCAGGCGCACGCCCATCGTGTCGGCGGCCTGGACCCAGCCCATCGCCTCTGCGGCGACGATCATCGCCTTCGACGGGACGCAGTCCCACAGCACGCAGTTGCCGCCGAGACCCTCCTCGGCGACGATCGTGACGTCGGCCCCGAGCTCGCCGGCGACCAGCGCGGCCTCGTAGCCGGCGGGTCCGCCGCCGATGATGACGATGCGCTGGCTCACGAGGTCCGGTCCCGGGTTCGGCTGCGGCGCAGGGTACGAGCCGACGGGGGGCGCACGTTCGCAACGGTTGCCAGGTCCGCAGCTCGCACGTGTTCGGTGTGCGCCCTGTGTGCTCGGTGCGCGCACGGGTGTGACCGAACGGACAACGTGTCGTTGAGCAGTGCACACCCCTCTCGATCTGGAACAGCAGTGCTCCTCTCCCGCGCCCGCATCCTCAGCGCCGTGCTCACGGCCGCCGCGGTGACCTCCGTCGCCGCCGTCGCACCGCCCGCCCCCGAGGTCAGCCGCGCTGTCGACCTCGACCTGCTGTTCCTCGACGACCTCGGTCTCGGGCGCGTCATCGTGGCGTACGACGACGACGTCACGGCCGGCGACAAGCTCGACGCGCTCACGGGGCTCGGCGTCAGCCGCGCAATCGAGCTGCGCTCGCTGAACGCTCTGGCCGTCACCGCCAGCCCCGAGGTGCTGCTCGACGTGCTGCTCGACGCCGACGTCGAGGACTTCCACCAGCAGCGCAAGATCGTGCTGGACCTGTACGCGTCCCGCGAGCAGATCCGCGCGGAGGACGCTGACCAGCCGGCCAGCTACGACAGCGTCGAGGGCACCCGTGAGCGTCCCGGCGTGACCGGCGCTGGCGTGACCGTCGGCATCCTCGACTCGGGCGTCAACCAGCTGCACCCGGACACGGCCAACACCACCACCGGGCTGCACTTCGGCTTCGCCGGTCTCGCCGAGATCATCCCCGTCACCACCGAGCAGCTCGACCAGTACGCCGAGGGCACCGGCTTCCTCGCCCTGCAGGACGAGATCGGCCACGGCACCCACGTCGCGTCCACCGTCGGTGGCACCGGCCAGCTCGCAGCCGACACCGGCGGCCCGGACCTGTCGGGCGTCGCGCCCGGCGTCGAGTTCGTCTCGCTGAAGATCACCACCGCGCCGTTCGGCATCGTGGAGGACTTCGACTTCGAGGAGTCCGCGCTGGCAGCCTTCGACTACATCCTGCGCCACCCGGAGCTCGGCATCGACGTCACGAACAACTCGTGGGGCCTGCTGCCGACCGAGCCCAACTGCCTCGGCCTCGAGGAGTGCTTCGGTCTCGGCGAGGAGACCGACTTCGACGCGGTCAGCGACCTCGTGGACATGGTCGTGGCGTCCGGCGTGGACGTCGTGTTCTCGGCCGGCAACTCCGGCAAGGCGGACGACGAGTCGGGCGTGGGCACCATCGGCGGCCACGTCGGCACCACCTCGATCATCGTCTCGGCGGCGTGCAAGTCGGTCGACTCCGGCTGCGACGAGGGCGAGGACATCACGTCCTTCTCCTCGCGCGGCAACACCGACAACACCGGCCCGCAGGTCGACGTCTCGGCACCGGGCGACCAGATCATGGCGGCGCTGTCGCCCTCGATCCTGGCCCCGCTGACCGAGTGCGCTGACAGGCAGCACCCCGGCTACTTCTGCATCTCCGGCACCTCGATGTCCTCCCCGCACATCGCGGGTGTCGCAGCGCTGCTGCGTGAGGCCAACCCGGACGTCACCCCCGCGCAGCTGAAGGCGTGCATCGTCGACACGGCGAAGCCGATGCCGAACGCGCTCGGCATCCCTGCCGACCAGGTCACCCGCGACGCCGGCACCGGCATGGTCGACACCTTCGACGCGCTGATCTGCGTGCACGCGCTGACGCCGTTCACGCCGGCCGCCTCGGGTAACCCGGACGCCGCACCGGACGCCGAGGAGACCCCGCAGCTCGCGAGCACGGGTGGCGGCGCTGCGCTGCTGGGGCTCGCTGCCCTCGCCGGCGCCATCGGCACCCGTCGCCGTCGCCAGGACTGAGCGACACCGACAAACCGCAACGCAACGACGCCCGCACCGTGATGGTGCGGGCGTCGTCGTTGCTGCGAGCCGTCAGACGGCGTCGAGCGTCGGGTAGTCGGTGTAGCCCTCAGCGCCACCGCCGTAGAACGTGGACTGGTCCCAGTCGTTGAGCTCGGCGCCCTGCTCGAAGCGCGCGGGCAGGTCCGGGTTGGAGATGAACGGCTTGCCGTACACCACGGCGTGCGCGCGACCGTCGGCGATGGCGGACTCACCGGTGCCGCGGTCGTAGCCGCCGTTGACGATCACGGGCGCGTTCGCCCGCTCGCGCAGCAGCGCGGTGCGCGGGTCCTCGTCGAAGGCGTCCACGCCCTCGGCGTCACGCACGAACTCCTCGAGCATGTGGACGTACGCCAGGCCGAGCGGCGCGATGCCGTCCGCGAACGCACGCAGCGTCGGCATCGGGTCCTCGTCGACCGCGTCGAACGTGCCGTTGCCGAGGCTGAGCCGCACACCGACCCGGTCGGCCGACCAGGCGCCCACGACGGCACGCATCACCTGCAGCGGGAACGAGGCCCGTGCCTCGGGGCTGCCGCCGTACTCGTCGGTGCGGTCGTTCACGTCGGCCGCGAGGAACTGCTCGAGGAGGTAGCCGTTGGCGGCGTGGACCTCGACACCGTCGAAGCCGGCGGCCTGCGCGTTGCGCGTGGCTGCAGCGAAGTCCTCGACGATCTGCGGGATCTCGTGCGTCTCGAGCCGACGGGGCGTGGAGGATGGCTTGAACTCACCGCCGACGAAGGTCTGGGCGTCGGCAGCGCGGTCGGTGGACGACACCGGGGCGTCGCCGTCGAAGAACTCCGAGTGGCTCACACGCCCGGTGTGCCACAGCTGGACCACGATGCGGCCGCCCTCGTCGTGCACTGCGTCCGTGACGCGCTTCCACGCGCTGACCTGCTCGTCGTTCCAGATGCCCGGGGTGTCGACGTAGCCGACGGCCGTCGGCGACACGACGGTCGCCTCGGTGATGATCAGGCCGGCCCCGGCGCGCTGGCGGTAGTACTCGACCTGCAGCTCGGTGGGGACGCGGCCCTCGCCGGCGCGGTTGCGGGTGAGCGGCGCCATCACGACGCGGTTGCGCAGCGGGATCGCGCCGAGCTCGGTGGGGGTCATCAGCTGGAGGTCTGCCATGGGGAGGTGTCCTGCGATTGGGGAGTGCGTCGGGC
>JBFGFG010000243.1:0-4639 GCA_041579655.1 Nitriliruptoraceae bacterium | reverse complement strand
TCGGAGGCCTGAATGTCCACTGCGACGACCCCTGACCTCGCCCTGCCCGACGACGGCTTCACGCTGCCGCGCTGGGTCCGCGTCGCCGGCACCCCCGTGGCGCTGGCGCTGGTGACCGCTGCGACGCTCGCGTGGGTCTTCGGCCAGGACCTGCTCCAGCGCGAACGCAACATCCTCAACGCCGACCGCATCATCGAGGAGACGCTGGCCCACGTGTGGATCACAGCGGTCGCCACGCTGGTGGTGCTGCTGATCGCCATCCCCCTCGGCATCGCGCTGACGCGACCGGCGATGAAGCGCCTGCGGCCGTTCGCGCTGAGCCTCGCCAACCTCGGGCAGGCGACGCCGTCGATCGGCGTGCTGGTCCTCGTCGTGGTGTTCACCACCAGGACCGGGCTCGGCGTGTCGCTGTTCGGGCTGGTCGTCTACTCGATCCTGCCGGTGCTTCGTAACACGATGGTCGGCATCGAGCAGGTCGACGAGCACGTCATCGACGCCGCTCGCGGCATGGGCCTCTCGCCGCGCCAGGTGCTGACCCGCATCGAGCTGCCGCTGTCGGTGCCGGTCATCCTCGCAGGTGTCCGCACCACGCTGGTGATCGTCGTCGGCACGGCCGCGCTGGTCACCTTCGTGGGTGGCGGCGGCCTGGGCGACTTCATCAACAACGGCATCAAGCTGAACTCCACCCCGGTGCTGCTCACCGGCGCGGTGCTGACGGCGATGCTGGCGCTGGCCATCGACTGGATCGGCGCCCTCGTCGAGGAGACGCTGCGACCGCAGGGCCTCTGACCACACGATCTCCCCAAGACCTCCCCAAGACCTCCCTCCCATGAAGGAACACGCATGATGAAGCGAACGACCACCCGCACGCTGGCAGCCGCCGGCGTGCTCGCGCTCGGGCTCAGCGCCTGCGCATCCGGCGACGACGTCGCCAGTGACGAGACCCGCGACGGCGCCCTCGCCGCGTACGACCTCACGGGACAGACCTACACGGTCGGCTCGAAGGACTTCGACGAGCAGCTGGTGCTGGGCTACATCGCCATCGCCGCGCTCGAGGAGGCCGGCGCGACGGTCGAGGACGAGATCGGACTCGCCGGCACCGCCGCGGCCCGTGACGCCCTGGAGTCCGGCGACATCTCGATGTACTGGGAGTACAACGGGACCGGCTGGGGTACGCACCTCGGCAACTCGCTGGACCCGACGACGCTCCCGGCGTCGCTGACCGACGAGGTCGCGACCGCTGACCTCGAGGCCAACGGCATCGTGTGGCTCGACGCCGCGCCGTTCAACAACACCTACGCGCTGGCGATCCGCGAGGAGTCCGAGCTCGCCGACAGCATCAACACCGTGTCGGACATCATGGCGCTCGCCGCGTCGGACCCGTCCGCCGTGTCGCTGTGCATCGAGTCCGAGTTCTCCACCCGTGACGACGGTCTGCCGGGCCTCGAGAAGCACTACGGCTTCGACTGGCCGGACGACCAGGTCGAGGTGCTCGACACCGGGCTCGTGTACACCCAGACCGACGCCGGCGAGTGCAACTTCGGTGAGGTGTTCGCCTCGGACGGTCGCATCGCGAACCTCGAGCTGAAGGTCATCGAGGACGACCGGTCCTTCTTCCCGCCGTACAACCCGTCGCCGACCTTCTCGCAGGCCGCGTACGACACGGCTCCGGACGCGCTCAACGCCCTCTTCGCCGAGGTCGCAGCAGCCCTCACGCTCGAGAAGATGACCGAGATGAACAAGCTCGTCTCGGCTGACGGTGAGGACCCGGAGGACGTCGCGCGCGAGTTCCTGCTCGAGCAGGGCCTCATCAGCTGACGCCACACACGCAACGACCGACGGCCGCCTGTGAGGGCGGCCGTCGGTGTGTGTGCGTCGATCGAGCGACCGTGCAGGTCAGCCGCGCTCGCAGCCGGCACGCAGCGCGCGCACGAGCTCGCCGACGCGTGCGGGCGCGCCGGCAGGGTCCCCGTCCGAGACCGCGTTGACGACGGCCGAACCGACGATCACGCCGTCGGCGTACGCCGCGACGTCGCGCGCGTGGTCCGGGGTCTTGACCCCGACACCGACGCACACCGGGACCTGCGTGTGCGGCCGGATGCGGGCGACGAGCTGCTCGGTCTCGGCACCGACGTTCTTCACGCCGGTCACGCCGAGCAGCCCGGTGGCGTACACGAAGCCGGTGGACGCCTCGCCGATGGCGGCCAGTCGCTCGTCCGTGGAGACGCTCGACGCGAGGAACACCGTGCCCAGGCCGTGCTCGTCGGCGACGGCGCGCCAGCCGGCAGCCTCGTCGACGGGCAGGTCCGGGAGGATCGCGCCGGTCAGGCCGGCCTCGACGCTCTGTCGGGCCCACCGCTCCAGACCACGACGGTCCGGGATCGTGAAGTACGTCATCGGCAGGCACGGGGCCTCGACGTTCGCGGTGAGCAGCGCGCTCATCGCGAGGTCATCGTCGACCCGGTAGCCGGCGTCGAGCGCGTGCTGCGCCGCGGCCTGGATGGTCGGTCCGTCCATGATCGGGTCGCTGAACGGGAACCCGACCTCGAGCACGTCGGCGCCGGCCTCGGCCGCTGCCTCGAGGCAGGCACGCGAGGTGTCCATGTCCGGGTAGCCGGCCGGCAGGTAGATCACCAGCGCGGCGCGGCCCTCGTCGTTGGCGGCGCGGATCGCGCCCTGGATGCGCTCGGCACCGGTCGTGGTGGCCGTCATCGCTCGCCTCCGTGCGGCGCCGCCTCGGCGTACGCCTCCTCGGGCACACCCACGTCCCAGCCGGCGACGCGCACCACCTCGTCGACGTCCTTGTCGCCGCGACCGGAGAGGTTCACCAGCAGCACGTCGCCCTCGTCGAACTCGGCCTCCGCGTTGTCCAGCAGCCAGCCGATGACGTGGGCCGGCTCGAGCGCGGGGATGATGCCCTCGAGCTCGCACAGGGCTCGGAAGCCGCGCAGCGCCTGCTCGTCGGTCGCGCCGACGTACTCGGCCCGCCCGGTGGTGAACAGGTGCGCGTGCTCCGGGCCGACGCCCGGGTAGTCCAGCCCGGCGCTGACCGAGTGCACCGGCAGCACCTGCCCGTCGTCGTCGACCATCGCGATGGTGCGCATGCCGTGCAGCACCGCCTCCTTGCCCTCGGTGATGGTCGCGGCGGAGCGGCCGCTGTGCAGCCCCTCCCCCGCAGCCTCGACACCGATCAGCCGCGTGCTGGCCGGCCCGTCGTCGACGTAGCGCGCGAAGGCGCCGATGGCGTTGCTGCCGCCGCCCACGCACGCGAGCACGGCGTCGGGGTGGCCGCCCATCGCCTCGGGCATCTGCAGCTTGGTCTCCTCGGAGATCACGGCCTGCAGCTCACGCACGATGGTCGGGAACGGGTGCGGGCCCATCGCGCTGCCCAGCAGGTAGTGGGTGTCGGCGACGTTGGTCACCCAGTCGCGCATCGCCTCGTTCACGGCGTCCTTGAGGGTCCGCGTGCCGGCGTTCACCGGTCGGACCTCGGCACCGAGCAGCTGCATGCGCACCACGTTCAGGCGCTGACGTCGGCAGTCCTCGGCGCCCATGTAGACCACGCACTCGAGCCCGAACCGGGCCGCGGCCGTGGCGCTGGCGACGCCGTGCTGGCCTGCGCCGGTCTCGGCGATGATGCGCGGCTTGCCCATCCGCTTGGCGAGCATCGCCTGCCCGAGCACGTTGTTGAGCTTGTGCGCGCCGGTGTGGGCGAGGTCCTCACGCTTGAGCCACGTCTCGCGCCCGAGCTTCTCGGAGAGGCGCTCGGCGAAGTACACCGGCGTGGGGCGACCGCCCCACCGGGCCTCGAGGTTGCGCTTCTCGGCGAGGAACTCCTCGTCGGCCATCGCCTCGTGCCACGCGGCCTCGAGCTCGTTGAGCGCGCCGTGCAGCGCCTCGGGCACGTAGCGGCCTCCGAAGCGGCCGAAGTAGCCCGGCGCGTCGAGGGTGGCGTCGGTCGGGGTGACGCTCATGCGTCTGGCCTTCCTGCCGCGACCAGCGCGGCGACGGTGGCGGTGGGGTCCTTGGAGGTCACGACGAACTCGCCGACGAGCACCGCGTGGGCGCCCTCGACGCGGGCCCGGACGACGTCGTCGGGGCCGCGCACGCCGGACTCGGCGACGGCGATCACGCCGTCCGGGAGCGCCTCGCGGATCCGGCCGAACGCGGCGCGGTCCAGCTCGAAGGTCTCGAGGTTGCGGGCGTTGACGCCGATGATGTCGGCGCCGACGGCGAGCGCGCGCTCGACCTCGCCCTCGCCGTGCACCTCCACGAGCACGTCGAGCCCGACGCGCTGGGCCTCGGCGTGCATCGACGCGAGCTCCTCGTCGGTGAGCGCCGCGACGATCAGCAGCACGCCGCTGGCGCCGGCCACGACGGCTTCGTGGATCATCACCTCGTCGACGACGAAGTCCTTGCGCAGCGCGACGGCACCGGTCGCCCCGGTGACGTCCGTGAGGTCGGCGAGGCTGCCCTTGAAGCGGCTCGGCTCGGTGAGCACGCTGATCGCGGCGGCGCCACCGTCGAGGTAGCGCTGGGCCTGCGTCGACGCGGCGATGCCCGGCGCGAGGTCGCCCTTGGAGGGCGAGGCGCGCTTCACCTCGGCGATGACGGCAACGCCGGGGCCGCTGAGGGCGTC
>JBFGFG010000242.1:0-4662 GCA_041579655.1 Nitriliruptoraceae bacterium | reverse complement strand
GGCCGAGGCCGCGGGCGTCGGGGTCCTCGTCGGAGGTGGCGTACAGCAGCTGCATGCCGACGCAGATGCCGAGCACCGGCCGCTCCTCGGCGATCCAGCGCTCTATCAGCTCCACGAGACCGGACGCCCGCAGGCTGGCCAGGCACGACCCGAACGCGCCGACGCCGGGCACCACCAGCGCGTCCGCGCCCGCAGCCTCCTCGGCGTCGGAGGTGACGTGCGCGTCCGCACCGGCGTACAGCAGCCCGCGCTGGGCGGACCGGACGTTGCCGGCGTCGTAGTCGAGGACGGCCACGCGGGGCCGCGTGTCCGTGGTCATGGGGCGCAGCTCACTGCAGGACGCCCTTGGTGGACGGCACGGCGGTTCCCGGTGCGGTCACGGCCACGGCGCGTCGCAGCGCGACGGCGAACGACTTGAACACCGACTCGAACACGTGGTGGGTGTTGCCGCCCTCGAGCAGCTTCACGTGCAGCGTCATGCGCGAGTTGGCGACGATGGACTCGAAGAAGTGCTTCACCAACGAGGTCTCGAACTGGCCGATGACCTCCAGCGCGACCGGGCAGTCCCACACCAGGTACGGGCGACCGGCGAGGTCGACGGCCGTACGGGTGAGGCACTCGTCGATCGGCACCGTGGCGTCGCCGAAGCGCTCGACGCCGGCCCTGTCCCCCCACGCCTCGGCGAACGCCTGCCCGAGGGCGATGCCGACGTCCTCCACGGTGTGGTGGTCGTCGATCTCGGTGTCGCCGCTGGCCTTCACCGTCAGGTCGAGTCGTCCGTGACGGCCGAGCTGGTCGAGCATGTGGTCGAAGAACGGCACGCCGGTGTCGACGTTGACCTGCCCGGTGCCGTCGAGGTCCACCTCGACGAGCATCGAGGTTTCCTTGGTACGACGCTCGACGCGTCCGATGCGGCTCATGCGTTCCTCACAGGTCGGGTTGGGACGGTACTGGCCCGACGGGGACGGTCCGCCGCGTCAGCGGGTCAGGGCCTCGACACGCTCCAGCAGGCGACGGACCGTGCCGTCCTGCAGCGCGTCGAGCATGATGCCCTCGTTGAACCGGGCGGCCCGCACGATCGAGACCAGCAGCCGTCGCACGTCGTCCAACGGTGCGACGGCGATGACCTCACCGGTGCGGTCACCGGCGATGTCCGAGCCGTCGCCGTCCAGCCAGCGCGACCAGTCGATGCCGGCGCTGACCACACGCGTGGAGGTGAGCGTGTTCACCAGCTCCATCGAGCGCTCCGAGAGCCCCTCGTACGGCATCGTGAAGCCGCCGTCCGGGTGCTCCTGGGCCTCCACGAGCTGACCGAAGCCGGGGTCGTCCTTCTGCAGCCAGGGCAGGTGCGCCAGCGTCGGGCCCCAGTCCAGCTCGTCGGTCGGGATCGGCGCGTCGGGGTCCATGGCCATCAGCCCACCACCTTGTGCAGGGCTCGCAGGAACCAGTCGTTCTCGTCCGGGGTCCCGATGGTCACACGCACGCACCCGGCCAGCCCGGGGGCGGTCGAGAAGTCGCGGACCAGGACACCGAGGTCGAGCAGCTGGTCGAACAGATCGGGTACGGCGGTGCGCAGCAGCACGAAGTTCGCCGAGGAGGGCCACACACGCAGCACTCCCTCCATCATCAGCATCTCGTCGATGACACGGTCGCGCTCGGACGCCGTGGTCGCGAGATGGTCGGTCAGCGCCTCGCGCTGCTCGAGCGCCACCAACCCGGTCACCTGGGTCAGCGCGTCGAGGTGGTACGGCAGCCGGACCTTGCGCAGGTCGTCCACGACCCAGCTGTGGGCCAGCAGGTAGCCCAGCCGCAGCCCGGCGAGGCGGTACGCCTTGCTGAACGTGCGCGACAGCACCAACCGGGGCAGCTCGTCGAGCAGCTTCAGCGAGGCGTTGGGGCTCTCGGTGAACTCCACGTACGCCTCGTCGAGCACGACCAGCGCGCGCGACTCGTCGTGCAGCGTCCGGACCGTGTCGAGGCTCATCCGCACACCGGACGGGTTGTGCGGCGACACCACCAGCACGACGTCGGGGTCGTGCTCCGCGACGGCCGCGGCCGCGTCCTGCGGCGTGAGCACGAGGTCCTCCGGCAGGTCGTGGTACGCGACCTCGGTGCCGGTGACGCGGGCCACCATCGGGTGGAACGAGTAGCCGGGGCGCAGCAGCAGCACGCGCCGGCCAGGACCGCCGTACGCCTGGAGCAGCTGCAGCTGGACCTCGTTGGAGCCGTTCGCGGCCCAGACCCGGTCGGGCGTCACGTGCGCGGCCCGAGCCAGCGCCGAACGCAGCTCGATCGCGCGCCGGTCGGGGTAGCGGTGCAGCTGGAGCTCGGAGATGCGGGCCGCGACCTCGTCCATGAACGCCGACGGTGGCGGTGCCGCGGTCTCGTTGGTGTTGAGCCGGACCGGCACGTCGAGCTGCGGCGCCCCGTAGGGCTTCACGTCCCCGAGGTCGGCGCGCACCGGAACCCGCTGCGGACCGCTCATGCTGTGCCTCTCATGCTGTGCCTCACGCTGGTGCCCCGGGACGGCCGTCGCCGCCGGCCGCGATGTCGAGCCGCACCTGCACGGCTCGGCCGTGCGCGGGCAGCTGCTCGGCGGCCGACAGAGCGAGCACCGACGCCGACAGCTCCGCCAGCGCCTCGTCGGTGTACTCCACGAAGTTCACCGGGACGAGGAAGGACGACGTGGTCAGCCCGCCGGTGAAGCGCGCGGTGCCGCTGGTGGGCAGGGTGTGGTTGGGCCCGGCGGCGTAGTCGCCGAGGCTCACGGGGGTCGGACGACCGATGAACGTGGTGCCGGCGTAGCGGATCCGCTCGGCCACGGCGCGGGCGTCGGCGGTGTGGACCTCGAGGTGCTCGGCGGCGAACGCCTCGGCCACCTCCACGGCGTGGTCGATGTCGTCCACGAGCGCGACGGTCCCCTGCCCGGCGAGCGCTGCCTCGACGCGCTCGCGATGGTGCGTGGAGGTGACCTCGTCCTCGAGCGCCGCCTCCACGGAGGCGACGAGCTGCGGGGCGTCGGTGATCAGCAGGCAGGTCGCGAGCTCGTCGTGCTCGGCCTGGGCCACGAGGTCCGCGGCCAGCACCCGCGGATCGGCGTCGGCGTCCGCCACGATCCCGATCTCGGTCGGCCCCGCGTAGCCGTCGATGCCGATCTGGCCCTCGGCCTGCAGCCGCTGCTTGGCCAGCGACACGTACAGGTTGCCGGGTCCGACCACGAGGTCGCAGCGGGGCACGCTCTGGGTGCCGTACGCCATCGCCGCGATCGCCTGGGCACCGCCGACGCGCACCACGCGGTCCACGTTGAGAAGCTCGGCGGCGGCGAGGATGGTGCGGTCCGGCCACCCGTCGGGCTCACCGTCCGGGCCGAGGCCGGACGGTGGGGTGCACAGCACGACCTCGTCCACGCCCGCGACCTGGGCGGGCACCACGGTCATGATCACGGTCGAGGGGTACACGGCCTTGCCGCCGGGCACGTACACGCCGGCGCGGCTGACGGGTCGGTGCCACACCCCCATGCGCGCGCCGTCACGCTCGTCCTCCCAGTCGACCGGGCGGGCGCGCTCGTGGAACCAGCGGACCTGGTCGATCGCGCGCTCGAGCGCTGCGCGCAGCTCCGGGTCGAGGCCCGCCAGCGCGGCCGCGCGGACGTCCGCCGGCACGACGAGGTCGTCGAGGTCGTGACCGTCGAAGCGGCGCGTGAGCTCGCGCAGCGCCTCGTCGCCGTCGCTGCGCACCGAGGCGAGCGTGGCGTCGACGCCGTCGCGCGCAGCCGAGAGGTCGACCTTCGGCCGCGGCATGCGGTCGCGCGGATCGCTCCGGTCTCCCCGCAGGTCGAGGACGGTCAGTCGAGACACGCGGCACCCCGTGGACGGCGGGTGCGGAGCCTAGCGACGGCCCCCGGCGCGACCGTCCTCACGCGGGCGCTCAGCGACCCCCTGCGGAGCTGCCTGCGCTGCGGTGGGCAGCGTGAGCCGGAAGGTGCTGCCTCCGCCATCGCGCGGCGCCACGTCCAGCGTGCCGCCCTGCGCCTCCAGCAGCGCGCGCGAGATGGAGAGCCCGAGCCCCGGTCCCTGGGTCCGGTGCAGATGGTCCCCCAACCTGCGGAACGGCTCGAAGATGACCTCGCGGGACGACTCCGCGATGCCGGGCCCGCGGTCGCCGACGTCGAGCATGACCCAGCCCGGCTCGGCCGACAGCCGCACGTCGACCAGACCCGTGGTGTGCTTGAACGCGTTGGCGAGCACGGCGCCGAGGGCTCGCCGCAGCGCCGCAGGGTCAGCGAGCGCCGGGCCGACCCGCGGGTCGAGGTCCAGCGCGATGCGCGCACGCGTGACGGGGTCGGTCGCGGCGGTCTCGACGGTGGCCTCCACCAGCGCTGCCACGTCCAGCCGCTCGACCCGCACGGTCGGCGTGGCGCGCTCGATCTCCGCGACCAGCAGCAGGTCGCCGATGAGCTCCTCGAGCCGACGCACCTGGCTGTCCATCGACGTGTGGATCACCTCGACACGGTCCTCGTCCAGCCGGTGACCGTGCTCACGCAGCACCGACAGGAACCCACGCAGCGGCGTGAGCGGGGTGCGGGCCCTGAGCACGCGCAAGCCGTCGCGGTCGATCTCGTCGAGCAGCGCGCGGTAGATCGCCGCCATGATCAGCCCCGGG
>JBFGFG010000241.1:0-4693 GCA_041579655.1 Nitriliruptoraceae bacterium | reverse complement strand
GCCGAGCTGCTCGACATGAGCCTCGCCGACCTCGTCGAGGGGATCCTGCTGCACGCCCTGGAGGGCAAGGCGGCGCTCAGCGAGGCCACGACCCTCGCGTCCGTGGAGAAGCTGCGCGAGGTCTACGGCCTGGAGCTGTCCGCGAGCGACAGCCACACGCGCCCCGAGCTCGACTGAGCGGCCACGCACACGACGACGGGCGCACCCCAGGTGCGCCCGTCGTCGTGCGGGGGCGGTGCTCAGCTCTACTTGGCGGACTTGGCCGGGGTGTCCTCGACGTACAGGTAGTACTCCTGGTCGTCCTCTTCCCAGTCCATCTCGACCACGTTCTTCGTCACGGCGGCCTTGCAGAACTGCAGGAAGCCGCTGTAGCCGAACTCCTTCTCGGAGAAGTCGTCCTCGCGCTTGCGCAGCTGGTCCTTGAGGCCCGACAGCGGCGGGTCGCCACCGAGCTCCTTCATGAGCTCGGCGACGGTGGTGCGCAGCAGCTCGAACGCGTGGTCCTCGTTGCCACCCTTGCCGCCGGTCGGCAGGTCGACCTCGGGGTCGCCCTTGGCGTTGCCCTCGGTCAGCGTCACCACGCCCTGGTCGGCCAGGTGCTGGATGAACTCGCGGAAGCCGCGGAACCCGTAGTCGCTCTCGGTGAACGTGGGGTCCTTGCGCAGCAGGGCGCGCTTGAGGTTCGACGCCTGGATCGCACCGGTCTGCGAGGACTGCATCCCCGACAGCGTGCGTGCGACCAGCTTCTTGATGTCGTCGAGGTTCTGCTTGGAGCTCGACGACGAGCTGCGCTTCTCGGTGCCCTTGCCAGCGTCCGAGGAGGAGGACGACTTGCGACCGCCACCGCGGCGTGAGCCGCCACCACGACCCTCGGGCGGACCGGCGCCGAAGCGGCCACCGCCGTTGGTGCGCTTGGTGAGACCCTCGAGCCGGTCGTAGAAGATGAACTCGTCGCACGCGGGCGGCAGCATCTTCGACGTCGAGCCCTTGAGGCCGACGCCGATGACCTTCTTGTTCAGCTCGCGCAGGCGCGTGACCAGCGGCGTGAAGTCCGAGTCGCCGGACACGATCACGAACGTCGAGATGAAGTCGCGCGTGAAGGCGAGCTCCATCGCGTCGACCGCCATCAGGATGTCCGCCGCGTTCTTGCGCACCGCGTCGTTGCGCTGCGGGATCTCGGTCAGCTCGATGTTGGTGTCCACCAGCCCACGGCGGTACTCCGCGAACAGGTTCCAGTCGGCGTAGGCGCGACGCACGACGGTCTTGCCGCGCTCCGCGAGCGCGTCGAGCAGCGGCAGCGTGTCGAACACGTAACCGAGGTCTCGTGCGCCGATGGCGACGTTCTCGAAGTCGAGGTACAGCGCGAGGCGCTCCTCGCCGGGCTCGAAGGAGGTCATGCTCAGCTCTGGTCGTGGGAGTGGTGGTCAGCCCAGCACCGTACCGCCGTGCCGTGGTCAGCCCTCGACGCGGACACCGAGGCCGTCCAACACCGCGCGGCGAGTCGCCCGCTCGTCCCCGTCGTGCAGCACGGCGGTGATGCCGTACATCGATGCTGCCCGGACGTTGGCGGGCGCGTCGTCGACGAACACGCAGCGCGTGAGCGTGGCGCCGACGAGACCGGCGGCGTGCTCGAAGATGTCACGATCCGGCTTGCGCATGCCCACCACGCCGGAGAACACCAGGTGGTCGAACGCGGCCTCGAGCTGCGCCAGCGGGTAGCCCGACATCCCCCACGAGTTGGACAGCAGCACGGTGGGCACGCCCGCCGCCCGGACGTCACGCACGAGGTCCCACACGCCACCGCCGGGCTGCAGGTCGCGGAACAACGCCCGCACGAGCCCCTGCGACTGCACCTCGTGCCCGGCGTCGCGCAGCTGGCCGGCGAGCTGCCTCTCGAAGTCGCCGACGTCCAGCTCGCCACGCTCGAGCAGGGCGATCGGGTTCTGGTCCTGCCCCTCCCCGTACGCGGCCCACAGCATCGAGCTGATGGTGCGTGCCGGGATCCCATGCTCGGCCTCGAACGCGCGCCAGCTGGACGCCACGCCCGGTGTCAGCACCCCCGCGTAGTCCACGAGCAGGGCGCGGCCCTCGGCGTTCGTGTCCGTCATCGGCCCACGGCCTTCGCCGCCTCGTGGGCGCGCTCCGCGAGCTCGTGCACGACCTGCCCCATCGCCAGCACGCCCTCGTCGGTGTGCTCGTACGCGCCGGCGCTGAAGCGCTGGAACACCCCCTCGAGGATGATCGCGAGCTTCCAGAAGCCGAACGCCACGTAGTAGTCCAGCTCGGAGAGGTCCAGCTCGGTGGCCGCGTCGTAGGCGTCGATGACCTGTCGGCGCGACCAGAAGCCGGGCAGCACGGTGGGCATGTCCCCCAGCGGCAGCATCTCGTCGGCCCCGGCCTCGGCCCAGTACACCTGCAGCAGCCCCACGTCGGCGAGCGGGTCGCCGAGCGTGCACAGCTCCCAGTCCAGCACCGCCTCGACCCGCGTCGCGTCGTGGCTGAGGATGAGGTTGTCCAGCCGGTAGTCGCCGTGGACGATCGACACCCGCTGCTGCACCGGCACGTCCGCCGCCAGGCGCGTGCCGACCTCGGCCAGCAGCGGCAGCTCGCGCGTGGAGCCCTTCTCGAGCTGGCCGGCCCAGCGACGCAGCTGCCGCTCGACGTAGCCCTGGTGTCGTGCGAGGTCGCCGAGGCCCACGGCCTCCACGTCCACCCCGTGCAGCGCCACGAGCGTGTCGACCAGCGCCGCGCTGGCGCTGCCGCGCTGGGCCTCGGTGAGCAGCTGCTCCCCCGCTGCGCGGTCGCGGGCGATGATCCCGTCGACGTGGTCCATCACGAAGAACGGTGCGCCGTTGACGTCGGCCGTCGCCTCGACCCCGACCACCGGCGGGACCGGCACCGGGCTGTCCGCCAGCGCCGTCATCAGCCGCGCCTCGCGCGCCACGTCGTGGGCCGACTCCAGCACCGAGTGCAACGGCGGGCGGCGCAGCACGAACCGGCGGTCGGCGCCGTCGGTGAGCAGGTAGGTGAGGTTCGAGCGCCCGCCGGCGATGACGTCGAACCTCAGCGGGGCGACCACCTCGGGTCGGCGCTCGCGCAGCCACGCCGTGACCGCCTCGACGTTGATGCCGTCCATGCTCATCCGGTGTCCTCCGTCCCGCCCGACGCTAGCCCCGCGCTCCTCACAGGGCGCGACGACCCGGCAGCCGGTTAGCGTCCCGGCGACACCACCGCCGAACCACCAGGAGCTGCACATGACGACCCCGACAGGCCACGTGCTGCTGCTGGCCCCGCTGCCCGTGGAGGCGATCACCTCCCAGGTCCCCGACGTGGAGGTGGTGGCCGCCACCACCCGCGAGCAGGCGCTCGCCGGCGCGCCCGGTGCGGCGGTGTGCGTGACCTCGTGGGACGGCAGCGGGCTGGTGCTCGACGCCGAGCTCGCAGCGCTGTTGGCCCCCACGTGCCGCCTGGTGCAGGCTCCGTCAGCCGGGCTCGACGGCATGGACGTCGAGGCGGTGGAGGCCACCGGCATCCCCGTCGCGTCGGCCGCCGGTCTGAACGCCGTCGCGGTCGCCGAGTGGACGGTGTGGGCGATCGTCGACGCGCTGCGCGGGCTGTCCGACGCGCACACGGCCCTGCTCGATGGTGAGTGGCTGATGTTCGGGCGGATGCGGCGCGAGCTGCGTGGCCGCCGGGTCGGGGTCGTGGGGATGGGTGACGTCGCGCGGGCGCTGCTGCCCCGCCTGTCCGGCTTCGAGGTCGAGCTCGCGTACTGGAGCCGGTCACGGCACGAGGACGTCGAGGCGCAGGGCGTCGAGCACCGCGAGCTCGACGAGCTGATCGCGACCAGCGAGGTGCTGGTGCTCGCCATCGCGCTCAGCGACCAGACCCGCGGGCTGCTGTCGGCCGCCCGCCTTGCATCCATGCCGCAACACGCGGTGGTGGTGAACGTCGCTCGCGGCGAGGTGTGGGACGAGAGCGCCGTGGCCGAGGCCGTCCGCGACGGTCGCCTGCTCGGTGCGGCCACGGACGTGTTCACCGCGGAGCCGGCCACCCCGGACAACCCGCTGGTCGGCACCCCCGGCGTGGTGACCACACCACACATCGCCGGCCCAACCGCCGAGGTGGTCGGCGCGATCTTCGGTCGCGTGCTGCGCAACGTGGCCGCGGTGTACGCCGGGGAGCCGGTCGAGGGCCTGCGCGCCTGAGCAGCGCACGCCGCGCTGACTGTGCGCCATGTGCAGCGCGCCGCCCGCTCAGCGGACTAGTCCGTGACAGCGAGCGGGCGATGGGTCACGGTGTGCAGCCACGGGGGGCGCGATGACCGCGACGGGCGCAGATGCTGAGGTGGAGGACGAGCTCCATCCGAGCGCGCCACGGATCGTCGAGCTGAACGACGCCCGCTCCTCGGACGCGATGCCTGCACCCGGGCCCGTCGCCGGGCTGCGCGAGCTCGAGCGCACCGTCCGCGTCGCCGCCGCGACGCTCGGCGCGCCGGTCCAGGTCGTCGCCGTGACCACCGCGACGGTGCGCACCGTCGCGGCCAGCCCACCGGACCAGCCTCGTCCGTCCGCTGACGTCGCGAGGGCGTTGGTGGACGGCGGGGAGACGGCGCAGTCGGCGGGACCGACCGGCACGGTCTGGTCCAGCACCCCCCTGCCGCTGCCGAGCACCCAGATCCGCGCCGTGCTGT